>JAFAED010000203.1 GCA_023424275.1 Pseudomonadota bacterium
CAGGGTCAGCATCATCAGGATCGCGATCACCCACGGGGTCGGGCCGGACAGGCGGCGGTCGGGAAGCAGGCGGCGATGCTGGACGGGTACGCGCGGGATGATCATATCCGGTTCGCCGGCGGATAGCGCAGCGCGCCGGTGGGATCGGACAGGCGGCCCTTTTCGAGCCGCATCATCTGCGCATTTTCGATGCGGCTGATCAGGTGGATGTCGTGGGTCGCGACGACGACCGTGGTGCCGAGGCGGTTCAAGGCTTCGAACAAACCCAATAGACGCATCGCCATTTCGGGATCGACGTTACCCGTCGGTTCGTCGGCGACGAGCAATTGGGGGCGCGCGATCACTGCGCGGGCGATCGCGACGCGTTGCTGCTCGCCGCCTGACAGCGTCGCCGGGCGCGCTTCGGCGCGTTCGTTGAGACCGATCCAGCTCAGCATTTCGCCGACCGGACCCGACAGATCCTCTTCATTCACCCCCGCGATGCGCAGCGGCAGCGCGATATTGTCGCGCGCCGACAGGTGGGGGATCAGCCGGAAGTCCTGGAATACCACGCCGATGCGGCGGCGAAAGCCCGGCAGCCGGTGGCGCGGCATCGCGACCAGATCCTCGCCGAACAGGCGGACGATACCGCGGCTCGGCCGCTGGGCAAGGTAGAGCATCTTGAGCAGCGACGTCTTACCGGCACCCGATGCACCGGTGAGGAAATAGAAGCTGCCCGGCTGAAGATTGAAACTGATATCGCTCAGAATTTCGGCATCGGGACCATAGCGCAGCCCGACGCCGTTGAATTCGACCATCGCGCCGCCGGGGCGCGCCGGAGCCGCGTCGGTCATGGCGTCATCCGCGCGCGGCTTCCCGCTGCCGTAGGCCCGAAGAAAAGGCGCGCTGGTCCGCTCATCCCGCCGCCTGTCGCACGGCTGTCCACAGAGGACAAGCGCGAAGCGGCACGCGACGCTTGCAACGCCGCGAATCAGCGTGTTTAGAGGGATCCCATGATCCTTGCCTGCCCGTCCTGTCATACGCGCTATGTCGTTCCCGATACGGCGATCGGCCCCGCGGGCCGCACGGTACGCTGCGCCAATTGCCGGCATAGCTGGTTCCAGGAACCCGCGAAGTCCGATCTGGCGAGCCAGCCCGCCGCCGTCGAACCGGCCCTGCCACCGCCACCGCCACCGTCACCGCCGTCGCCCGCCGCTGCGCCGACACCCGAGTCCGCCGCCTCCTATACCGATGCGTCGGTAGCAAGCGTCCCGGCAGCCGAGCCCACGCCGCCGCCGTCTTTTGCCGCTGCCGATCGAACGCCGCGCCCCGCGCCCGCTCTGGATGACGGTGCGCCGCTGCCGTTCCGCCGCCCGCGGCGCAATCCGGCGAAGCGCTGGACGATCATCGCCGCAAGTGCCGCCGTGCTGATGATCGCCGCGACGGGCGGACTTATGTATTTCGGTTTGCCGAACTGGGCACAGGGCCTGGGCCTGCCCGGCCTTGCGGCCGAACCCGACCTGGTGATCGAACTGCCGCCGAACCAGGATCACCGCGAACTTGCCGACGGCACCATCTATTTCGCGGCGTCGGGGGTGATCATCAACCCGACCGACCGCGAACAGCGCGTGCCGCCGATCCTTGCCGAGCTGCGCGATGCGCAGGGGACGATCGTCTATAGCTGGACGATCAAGCCGCCAGTGCGGATGCTGCCGCCGAACGAGAAGGTCAATTTCAGCGAGGCGAAGCTCGATATCCCGCGCCGCGCAACGCAGTTGACGGTCAGCTGGGCCTTACCAAAAGGCTGATATTCCATAATATTGTGTGGCGTCGCGGCGTCACAGGAAAAGCGCGGCGGCGAGCGACAGCAGAAAGCTGGTCATCGTCGCGACGATGATCGGTGCAAAGCTGCGCCACCCCTGATCGAGCAGCAGGTGGAGCCGCGCCTTCATTGCCGTCGCAACGATCGCGAGCAGCAACAGCGTCGCGGCGCCCGTGGCGGCGGCATCGCCGACCGGCTTGGGGAGGGCGACGAGCGAATTGATCGCCGCGACGACCAGAAAACCCAGGATGAACCAGGGCAGACGCAACGGAATGCGGGCCTTGCTTTCGCTCCCCTCGGTCCGGCCCAGCCAGAGCGCGACGAGCATCAGCATCGGGGCGAGCAGCGTGACGCGGGTCAGCTTGACGATTGTCGCGACCTCGCCTGCGGCCGGCGAGTATGAAAAGCCGCCGCCGATCGCCTGCGCGACATCGTGGATCGACGCACCGATCAGGAACCCGGCCTGCGCGTCCGATAGCCCGAACTCGGCAGCGAGTATCGGATAGAGCGTCATTGCCAGGGCGCTCGCGACGGTAATGCCGACGAGCGTCAGCGTGAAGCGCGCCTGATCGACGCGGCGGTCGCCGATCAGCGAATAGAGCGCGAGCGCCGCCGAAGCGCCGCAGATCGCGGTTGCCCCGCCTGCGAGCAGGCCGGCGTCGCGGCTTTGTCCGAACAGCTTCGCGGTCGCGACGGTGACCAGAATGACCGCGATCATGATCAGCGCCAGCAAGGCGAAGGGCAGGGGGCCGAGGTCGGCAAGCTGCTGCGCCGTGATCCGCGCGCCGATAAGGACGATGCCGATGCGGAGCGCGGTCTGGGACATCAGGTCCAGCCCGGCGTGCGTGCGACGGTCTTGCGAGAGAAAGCTCAACGCGAGGCCGATCAACAGGCCCATCAACACGATCGGCACGGCATAATGATCGGCGAGCCACCCTGCGGCGAGCGCCGCGATCGCGGTGACAAGCACGCCGGGGAAATAGGCTTGCCAGCGTCGCCGCGTCGGCGGCGATGCCTCGAGCTGCATCTCGCCATAAAGGTCGGCGGCCATAGGCCAGTTCTGCCCGGACGATGTCACCAATGTTCCTTGCCTCTTTATGTGCGCGGGCATCGCTTCGCATATCGGCGGCATATGGTCGATAGGCCATTGCTGGCAGGCTGCTGGCTTGCTAGAGGCCGCGCTCTACCGGCACCCGTAGCTCAGCTGGATAGAGCGCTGCCCTCCGAAGGCAGAGGCCAGGGGTTCGAATCCCTTCTGGTGCGCCATTTCCCCCGTCCCTTGGGACAGGCCGACCGGCAGCCCCTTCGCGGGGCTATTTCTTTGGGACAAGTCATGACGGCCACCCTGCGCGGGCGGCGTTAATAGCCCTTGCGATCGGGCGCCGCGAGCTCGGCCTCCGACGGCCAATGGCCCTGCGGATTTTCGCGGACGATTTCGGTCAGCAAGGCCTTCGCGCCGGCTTCGTCGCCCGCGAAGCGGCGCTCCATCGCGATCGCGAACTTGATCGTGCTGTCGCGCGTGTCCTTGACGCTGGCGGGATCGAGCCGCCCCTGCATGATCTGGACCGCCTGATAATAAGCGAAATTCTCGATCAATTTGAGGCCGGGTTCGATCGCGTCGATGGCCGCGCGCGCCTTGTCGTGCTGGCCCATCTTGCGATAGGCGAGATAGGTCCAGTAGGCGGTCGGCACGCGCATGTCGTCGCGCGCGAAATCGGCCGACAGCTCGAGCGATTTTGCCATGCCCGTCACCATCGTCGGATAGTCGCCGGTCGCGAAGCTCGTCTGCGCGTGATAATAGACGATATTCCCGCGATAGGTGCTGATCGTCAGACCGATCGGGTTGGGCATGCCGTCGGGCTCGAACGTATCGGGCGTGTCGCCCATCAGCGCGAGCGCCTTTTCATAATCGGCAAGCGCCTCCTTGAACTTGCGCGCACGCGTGAGGTCGCGGGCGCGGAAGCGATAGAGTTTGTAGCTCTCCGGGAACTGCTTGATCCCGGCGCTGAAGGCGTCGACCGCATCGCAGATGCGACCGGCATAGTCGAGCCGGCGGCCGTACCAGATATGGCTGTCCTCGCGGCCGGGCGCGATGCGCAGCGCCGCCTCGGCGATCGCGATATCCTCGTCGAGCATCTTTTGCGTCGCGGCCGAATATTTCGGGATCGTCAGCGGCGTGCCGATCAGGCTGGTGGCGCAATTCCCCGCGTCGGCGCCGGGGACTTGCTGGTTCGCCGACGCGGGGGCTGCCATCAGCAGCATGGCTAGGGCGCCGCCGGCGCCGCCGAGTGCGAGGCGGCGGCTCATCCGATCACCTCCTGGTAGATGCGGCGGACGTTGGTCCCCATGATTTTTTCGACCGTGGCCGAGGGGTAGCCGAGCTTGCGCACTCCGTCCCACACGACTTCCATCCGGCGCGGGCCGTTGAGTTGGTCGATGAACAGCGGCCAGTCGGGTTCGTGGAAATTGGCGCCCTCTTCGGCTTTGAGTTCGGCGATATAGGCGTCGGTCATCTCGACGACGCGATGGTCGCGGTCGCTGCCGATCGCGACATGGTCGGCGCCCATCACCTTTACCGCATGGTCGATATGGCGGAAATATTCGGGCAGCGCGTCGCCGCCGCGCTTGGTCGTCAGGAACGGCCGCATCTGGCAGATGCCCGCAACGCCGCCCTTGTCGGCGAGAAGGCGCAGATTGGCGTCGGTCGTGTTGCGGATATTGCTGTGCACAGCCATGCACGCGGTGTGCGAGACGATGACGGGGGCTTTCGACGCGGCGATCGTGTCGGCCATCGTTTGCATGTTCGAATGCGACAGGTCGATCAGCATGCCGCGTGCGTTCATTCGCCCGACGAGGTCGTGGCCGAAGTGCGTCAGGCCGTTCGCGCCGAGTTCCTTGCACCCCGCACCCGCCCAATTCTGGTCGTTATAGGTGATCTGTGCCGACCGGACGCCAAGTTTGTAGAAGAGGTCGACATTGTCGAGGTCGCGCCCGAACTGGGTGCTGTTCTGGAACAGGTAGAAGAGCGCGAGCTGGCCGTGCGCGCGCGCGACGTCGATGTCGCCGGTCTTCGTCGCCTTCAGGAACAGGTCGTTATGCTTGGCGATATGCGCGTCATGGTCGAGGACGGCCTGTATCGCTTCCTCATAGGCCTGGCCCTCATAGACCTTGGGATCGCAGAGCGTGACCGTGATCGCGTCGAGCCCGCTGGCACGCATCTCGCCGATCAGCGCGGCGTCATATTCGAAGCGCACCTCGCCCATCGCGTCGAAGGTGAGCGGGCGCGTTTTCGCCCAGGCCCCCGCCGCGGGTGCCAGCGCCATCGTGGCCGACACGGCCGCCCCCGACAGGATGAAATTCCGTCTGTCCATCGCTTCGCCCTCTCCAATTTTCTATTGGAAAGAAATTAGCGTATCGGAAAATTATTGCAAGCCCGCAGATTGGAGGGCCGGACGGGCGATCGCCTAGCCGGTGTTGACCCACAGCACGACGGCGTCCTTCTCGCTGGTCGAATAGGCGGCGTGCTGCATGCTGCTGTTGATATAGATGCTGTCGCCGACCCCCAGGATCGCTGGCTCGTAATGCTCGGTCTGGAAACAGATTTCGCCTTCGAGCACATAGAGGAATTCCTCGCCGCTGTGCTGCGACCAGCTTTTGAAATCCTCGAGGCTGCGCGCCTTGATCGTCGTGACGAAGGGCAGGATCTTCTTGTTCTTGAGCTCGGCGGCGATCAGCCGGTGGCGATAGACCGCAGTTTCCATGAGGCGCCCCGCGCCGTCCATCGTGACGCTGCGGCGTCCCGCGGCATCCTGTCCCGAATTGCTCGCGAACAATTCGGTGATGTCGATGCCGAAGCCCGTCGCAAGTTTTTGCACGACGTCGAACGTCGGCGACATCTGGTCATTTTCGATCTTCGACAGGGTCGATGCGGCCAGCGCGGTCAGGCGCCCTGCATCTTCCAATGTCATCCCGCGTTCCTTGCGCAACTGGCGCAAGCGCTCACCCAGGTGAAAGCCCTCGGAACGAGGCCGTCTCGCGGTACGCACCGCGCCCAATACTTCCGGCTCGTCTCCATTTCTGGGCGGCATAAGTCTCCAATCCTTAACTGCTCGAGATCGTACGGCATCGGCCATTGGGGACGGCTGGGGGAGGGGTCCGGCCAATCAGCCGTCCCAATCTATAAAGCACAAATTTCCGATAGGCTACGGAATTGGCATATCCGCTATGCCAATTCCGTATTTGCCCACCGGAAACTACACCCTGATCTTCAACAGACGAGATCAGAATTTGAACTTGGCATTCAAATAATAGAAGCCGCCGGCAACCCCGAATACGCTGTGGTTGTCGTAGATCAGGCCCGAACGCGCGCGCGCGGCGCCGCGACCCGGCGGGAAGATGTTGAACAAGTTGCGCGCGCCGACGCTGAGATCGACATTCTCGATGCCCGACCAGGTCATCTCGGCATCGAACAGCGTCACTGCCTTGCGCGGCAGGAAGGTCGCGCCGTCGAGGCGGCGCCACGCACCATAGTGGATGGCGCGGCCCATGAAGGCAAAATCGCCGACCTTGGTGGTGGCCGAGAAATTGCCGCGCCAGCGCGGCGTGCCACGTTCGAATTCGGTGACGATCGCCGAGGTGAAGCCGACCGGCGGCGCGCCGCGCAGATGCTGTTCATTATAGTTCACCGCGAGGCTGAAATCGGTCGAGGCATTGTCCGACCACGCGTGGCGATAGGTGCTGACAAGATCGAAGCCGCGAACGCGCGTGTTCATTTCGTTCTGGAAATAACGCACCTGTTCGATGTCCGCGCCATTGGGGAAACCGATCGCCGCCAGCGCGGCGCGTTCGGCCGCCGTGGTGTTGCGCGACGGAGTCAGCAGCAGCCGGTCGTCGACCTTGATCTGGTAAAAGTCGAGCGTGGTGAGGAAGCCGTCGAGGCCGGTGAAAACGACACCCGCCGACATGTTGAACGAGGTTTCGGGCTTCAGCGACTGCGAACCGAAAACCTGCGCGGCGGGCGAACCCGGAACGAGCACGGCGTCGAGAATGAAGCCGCCGAGACCGTCTAGCTGCGAGGTAAGGCTGGTGCCGAATACCTGTCCGGCCGCCGGTGCGCGGAAGCCGGTGCTGACCGAACCGCGCAGGGC
>JAFAED010000204.1 GCA_023424275.1 Pseudomonadota bacterium
GCGCGAATTCGTCGCGGGCGACGCGTTCACCCTCGCGGACATCATGCTGTTCGCGTTCCTCGATTTCGGTGCGTCGGTCGGTCAACCGATCGACCCCGCCAACACGAATATTCTCGGCTGGTACGAGCGGATGAAAAGCCGCCCCAGCTTCGCCGCAAACTGAACGACAAGGAGACGGATCATGGCTGCAGCAAATAGCGAATTCGAATTCTGCGGGGTCAACCACCTCGCCCTCGTGTGCAAGGACATGGCGAAGACGGTCGAATTCTACCGCGACAAGCTCGGCATGCCGCTGACCAAGACGATCGACCTGCCCGGCGGCCGCGGCCAGCATTTCTTCTTCGACATCGGCAATGGCGACAGCCTCGCCTTTTTCTGGTTCCCGAACGCACCCGAGGCCGTTCCGGGCATTTCCGCCCCTGCCGCGCTGCCGACGCAAGGCAGCTTCGTGTCGGCGCACGGATCGATGAACCATATCGCGATCAACGTCCGTGCCGACAAGTTCGACGAATATTATAATCGCCTGATCGAGAAGGGCATCGAGGTAACGCCGGTGCTGAACCATGACGACAGCCCGATGCAGGCCTCGGCCGAAATGCACCCCGGCGTCTTCGTCCGCTCGGTCTATTTCTTCGACCCCGACGGCGCCTGCCTCGAGTTCGCGGCGTGGACCAAGACCTTCGACGAAAGCGACGTCGCGCACGACCCGGTGCAGGCCGACGGTACGAAGCGCGAAGGCTTCATCACCGGCCGCACCCCGGTACCCGCCGAATAGAAATTCCCAATCATTACCCATTGGGAACTCCTCCTGGACCCGGCCTTTGGCCGGGTTCTTTTTTGGGCTACCCAGATGTCGTCTTGCGATCGGTTGCAGACATAAGATCCTCCCCATCGACTTGCGATGGGGAGGTGGCAGCCCGCAGGGCTGACGGAGGGGCCGCAACCTCGCTACCCCTCCACCACCGCCTGCGGCGGCGGTCCCCCTCCCCATCGCAAGTCGATGGGGAGGATCTTTGATGGCAGCTCACCACCCCACAGCCGACATCAACCGATCCGAAAATACCGCTGTCCTACTTTATTCCGTCGTGCCAGCCTCCGCGCCGCTCTTTGAAATAGTCGGCTTCAGCAACCTCGCCTAAAGCGACAAAGGAGACATTTGCGACGCGCGCGTCCGTATCTTTTGTCGCCTTAAGGCCACAAAGGACACAGTTTCGATACGCCCATGCGGGGCTTTTGTGGCTTTAAGGCGATCAACGCGGCTTTGCCGTCACTCAACCCTGTCGCGGCGAGCGGCCTTGCTTCCTATCCCACTGCCCGGTCGCGCCCCTCCCAATAGGGCGCACGCAGTTCGCGGCGCAGCACCTTGCCCGAGGGATTGCGCGGCAACGCCTCGATGAATTCGATGCTCTTCGGGACCTTGTACGCCGCAATCCGTGTCCGCGCCCAATCGACGATATCGGCGGGGTCGAGCGTCGCGCCGGCGGCGGGCACGACCAGCGCCTTCACCCCCTCGCCCCATTTGTCGTCGGGCACGCCGATCACCGCGACGTCGGCGACCCCGGGGCAGCCCATGATCGCGCTCTCGACCTCCGCCGGATAGACATTCTCGCCGCCCGACACGATCATGTCCTTGATCCGGTCGTGGACATAATAAAAGCCGTCGGCGTCGCGGTAGCCGACGTCGCCGGTATGCAGCCAGCCGCCCGCGAGCGTCTCTTCGGTCGCTTTTTCGCGGTTCCAATAACCCTTCATCACGATACCGCCGCGGATCGCGATTTCGCCGATCTCGCCCTTGCCAAGCTCGCGTCCCTCGCCATCGAGGATCGCCATCGCGGCACCCGGCCAGGGCTTGCCGCACGAGGTCAGCTTCCCGGGCAGGTCATGCGCGCTCGGCGACAGATAGGAACCGCCGCCAGCGGACTCCGTCATGCCGTAAAATTGCACGAAATCGCAGCCGAAGGTCGCCCGCGCGCGGCGCAGCACATCCTCGGCGATCGGCGACGCACCATAGGCGATCGATTTGAGCGCGGGATAGGCGCCGCTGTTCGCATCGGGCTGGAGCAGCATCATCTGGATCATCGCGGGAGCAAGGAAAGCGTGCGCCACATCCTCCTCGCGCATCATGCGCACCGCGTCGGCCGCGGTAAAATCCTTGACGAGCACCAGCCGCCCGCCCTGCGCGAGGCCTGAGAAGCTGACGTTCGTGCCGGCGACGTGGAACAGCGGCATGACGATCATCACCGTCTCGACCTCGCCATAGGCGAAGCCGTCGACTTCGGTCGCGGCCTCGAGGAAGGTGCGGTAATTGGCGTTGGTGAGCACGACACCCTTGGGCAGTCCGGTCGTGCCGCTGGTGTAGAGCTGGAGCACATCGTCGGTCAGCTGCGGCGGGTCCGCGAGCGGCGCGTCGGATGCCGCGCCGAGCCAGGCGTCAAAGGGTTCGAACGCCGGATGTTCGCCATAGAGCGCGATCAGGCGCGGTGGAGCGGCGAGGTCGGCGATCGCGGCGAGTGCGCAGTCGAAGAAATCCTCGCCGACGAACAGCAGCTTCGGCTCGGCATCGCCCAGGATGAAGCCGATCTCGGCGGGAGCGAGGCGGCAATTGATCGGCGCGAAACAGGCGCGCGCACGCGCCGTGCCGAAGAAGAGCGGATACCAGCCATCGTGGTTCTTGGTGAGCGCCGACACGCGGTCGCCGGGCGCTACGCCCGACGCGATCAGCGCCTGCGCAACGCGGTTCGACCGCGCATCGAGCTCGGCGAAACTCGTCTCCCGCGTCCCGAATTTCACCGCGGTCGCCGTCCCCCGCACCCGCGCCTGTGCCGCCGGAATATCCGCCAGCGTCCGGATCGCCTCCAGATCGATCATTTTGCTCTCCCAACCGTCGTTTCGACTTGAATTAGATAGAATACTAAGCAAATGCTTGACCAGCTAAAAATTCGAGAGGATTGGCCTTGTTCGACCACCCCATATTGCCGACGACGATCGTCGGAAGCTACCCCCAGCCTGACTGGCTGATCGACCGCGAGCGCTTGAAGGCCAGCCTGCCCCCGCGCGTGCGTGCCGAGACGCTGTGGCGCATCCCCGACCCCTGGCTCGCCGACGCGCAGGAAGCTGCGACGCTGATGGCGATCCGCGATCAGGAAGAGCTCGGCATCGACATCGTCGGCGATGGCGAAATGCGCCGCGAAAGCTATTCGAACCGGCTCGCGACGGCGCTGTCGGGGATCGACACCGAGAAGCATGGCACGGCGATCGACCGCACCGGCAATGCGAATCCGGTACCGCTCGTCTCCGGCCCCATCCGCCGTGTCGCGCCGATCGAGGCGCAGGACGCGGCGTTCCTCCGCCGCCATTCGGCCAAGCCGGTGAAGCTCACCCTGCCCGGTCCGTTCACGATGACGCAGCAGGCCGAAAATGGCTATTATCCCGACCTGCGGGCGCTCGCGATGGACTATGCCGATGCGGTCAATGCCGAGGTGAAGGATCTGTTCGCGGCGGGCGTCGACGTCGTCCAGCTCGACGAACCCTATCTGCAAGCGCGCGCTGCCGAGGCGAACAGCTATGCGATCGAGGCGATCAACCGTGCGCTCGACGGCGTCGACGGGACGACCGCGCTGCATATCTGCTTCGGCTATGCGATGGTGCATCACGGCGCGGGCGCGACGGGACCGAAGCCCAAGGCCTATGATTTCCTCGCCGAACTCGAAGCGTCGGCGATCGACGTCATCTCGATCGAGGCGGCGCAGCCGGGGCTCGACCCCGCGATCCTCGCCGAACTGCCGACCAAGACGATCATGTATGGCGTGCTCGACCTGTCTATCCCCGAGGT
The DNA here is from genome assembly GCA_023424275.1 of Pseudomonadota bacterium. Classification (GTDB taxonomy): domain Bacteria; phylum Pseudomonadota; class Alphaproteobacteria; order Sphingomonadales; family Sphingomonadaceae; genus Sphingopyxis. The sequence continues at coordinate 3,833 of JAFAED010000204.1, forward strand.
GGAGACGCCCGAAGTGGTCGCGGAGCGCATTCGCGAGGCGCTGCGCTATGTCGATGCCGAACGCCTGTGGATCGCACCCGATTGCGGGATGAAATATCACAGCCGCGCGCATAGCCAGGCCAAGCTGAAGGCCATGGTCGACGGAACGGCGCTGGTGCGCGCGGAGCTGAGGTAAAACCAATCCTCGTCATTCCCGCGAAAGCGGGAACCCAGTGGCGATGCTTGCTCGCTGGGTTCCCGCTTTCGCGGGAATGACGAAGGTTTACTGGTCGATGAACGCCGTCAACAGCGGCACGATCACCTCGGGCGCCTCGACCGTCGGCAGATGCCCTGCCCCGGCGATTACCTCGAGCCGCGCCCCCGGGATCGCTTCCAATATCTCCTCATGGTGCGCACGGCTGGTGATGCCGTCCTTCTCGCCCCACACCAGCAGCGTCGGCACCGCGATCTCATGCAAACGCGGGCGGCTGTCGATCCGCGCCATGATCGCGCGCTGTTGTGCAAGGAAGGTCTCTGCGCCGGTATCCGCGGCCATTTTGCGCGCGATGCCGAGCAGATGCTCGTCGTCCCGCTTTTCTTCCGGAAACAGGATCGGGATGCGCTCCTCGACGACCTGACCGAATTGGCCGCTTTCGACGAGGTCGATATAGCCTTGCCGCCGCGCGGTCTGCGCGGGGCCATCGGCCGAGGCGAGCGTCGAGATCAGCGCGAGCCTGGCGACGCGTTCGGGCGCGCGGCGCATTACCTCGAAGGCGACAAAGCCGCCCATGGCGTGAGCGACAAGGGTGAATTTCGGAGGAGCATTGTCGAGCAGGCGCTGCGCGAAACCTTCGATCCTATCGTCGCTGCGGTTATCCGCGACGATGATGTCGCGGTCGGCCCATGCGTCGAGCAAGGGCTGCCACACGGCATCGGTCAAAAGCTGGCCGGTTATCAGAACAATAGGAATCGACATTAGACCACCTGATGAAGAAGCGGCTCGCCAGCGGCGAGGCGGCGGCAGTTTTCCTGCGCCACCGTCAGGCTGCGCACGAGCGTTTCGGGGGTGAGCCACGCGATATGCGGAGCCAGCACGGCGTTCGGCAGCCCAAGCAGCGGATTGCCGCGCGGCAAAGGCTCTTCGGCGAACACATCGAGCCCGGCACCCCGCAGATGCCCCGACGCGAGCGCGTCGACGAGCACAGCCTGATCGACGAGTTCGCCGCGCGCGGTGTTCACGAGGACCGCGCCTTTCTTCATTGCGAACGGGTCGATACTCGAACGTGTCTCGTCGGTCAGCGGGATGTGCAGCGACACGATATCGCTGGCGGCGAGGAGTTCGCCCAGCGGCAGAAACTCGTAAGGCACGTCGCGCCGGCTTTGTGCGGTATAGACGACCCTCGCGCCGAGCGCCGCCAGCACGGGCGCAAGCAACTGCGCAGAATTGCCGAAGCCAACCAGCCCCACCGTGCGTCCGCCGATCTCGCCCACGCTGTCCAGTTCGGACGGATCGGCCGTCCACCCCTCCCCGGCGCGCGTGCGTGCGTCGAAGAAACAGGTGCGGCGCAGCACCGCCATCGTCAGCGACAGCGCCATTTCAGCGACTGCCTGACTGTTCGTGCCGGGCATGTTGCACACTGCGACGCCATGATCCCGCGCGGCATCGAGCGCGATCGTGTTCACCCCGACGCCGAGCTTCTGGATCAGTTTCAATTTCGGTGCCGAAGCGATGAACGCGGGGGTGACGGGCGTCAGGACGTGCAGCAGCGCGGTGATCTCGCCCGCCACGCCGTCGAGCGGCTCGGCCTCGTCGACATGCGTCACCACGCCCGCGCCAAAGATAGTGTCGACGGCTTCGCGAAAACCGGGGCTGGGGCGGGCGTGCAGGACGATCATGCGTGCACCGCGCCGATCGATCCCGCAAAGGCCGAAAAGCCCGCGAAGACCGCGTCGGCGCCCATCGCTTCCTCGATCCGCAGCATTTCGTTCCACTTCGCCATGCGTTCGGAGCGGGTGAAGCTGCCCACCTTCAACTGCCCCGCGTTCCAGCCGGTCGCGAGATGCGAGATGGTGACATCCTCGCTCTCGCCCGAGCGCGCCGAGACAATGGCGCCCCAGCCGCGCCCGACTGCGGCATCGAGCGCGGCCTTCGCTTCGGTCACGGTGCCGACCTGGTTGACCTTGATCAGGGCGGCATTGCACACGGCGGCGTCGCCGGCGCGTTCGACGCGCGCGGCGTTGGTGACGAGCACATCGTCTCCGATAATCTGGACCTTGTCACCGATCGCCGCGGTCACCGCCGCCATCGTCGTCCAGTCGTCCTGCCCCGCCGGATCCTCGATCGACAGGATCGGATAGCGTCCGGCCCATTCGACGATACGGGCCGCCATCTCCTCACCTGACAGGCGCCCGTCGTCGAGCGCAAGGTCATAGCCGTCGGCGTCGCCGAGTTCGTTCGCGGCGATGTCGAGCGAGATGAAGACATCCTCGCCCGCACGATGGCCGCTCGCCTCGATCGCTTTGGTCAGCGTATCCAGCGCATCTTCGTTCGAGGTGAAATTGGGCCACCAGCCGCCTTCATCGGCAACCCCGCTGAGCGGCCCCTTCGCCTCCATGAGCTTGCCCGCAGCGCGATAGACATCGTCGGTGATTTCGAGCGCGCGACGAAAACTGCCCGCCGTGGGGCACATGACCATGAAATCCTGCACATCGGTGCGCCGCCCGGCGTGGGCGCCTCCGCCGAATATCTGGATTTCGGGGAGCGGCACGCGCACCTTGCGCCCGTCAGCGAGATAGCGCCACAGCGGCTCGCGCGCTTCCGCCGCCGCCGCAT
>JAFAED010000218.1 GCA_023424275.1 Pseudomonadota bacterium
CGAGATATTGTGGATCTGCACCTCGATGCCGGTGCCGTCGTGCCGCAAGCCCGAGGCGAGAAGGCTCAGTTTGCGGCGCGGGTCGAGACGCTGGTCGGCGCCGGACGCCGATGGCAGGAAATGTCCATAAATAGGCATGTCCGACTGTTGGGATTTGCTGGTTAAAAGAAGGTTAGCGCGAGGGTGGAAAGATGGTCCGTCGACGCGAAATAGCTGGTGCCGTCCGGCTAGACCCTGTCCTCCGCGATGCGGGTCAATGCGATCGACCGCGTGATCCCGATCGCGTCGAGAAACGCGCCGTCGTGGCTGACCACAAGCAGCGCGCCATCATAAGCGGCAAGACCCGTTTCGATCGCGGTCAGCGAATCGATGTCGAGATGGTTTCCGGGCTCGTCGAGGATCAGCAATTGCGGCGGGACGGGCGCGCCGAGGACGCAGGCAAGCCCGGCGCGGAGCATCTGGCCGCCGCTCAATGTTCCGACAATGCGGTCGGCGGCGTCGGCACGAAAGCGGAAGCGGGCGAGCGCGGCGCGGCACTGGTTGTTCGTCGTTCCCGGATTGCGCGCGAGAAAATTGTCGGCGATCGAGCGTGCGGGATCGAGCAGGCTGACGCGCTGGTCGAATAACGCGAAGGGCACAGCGGTGTGCACCGTGCCTTCCGATGGTGTGAGCGTCCCCGCGACGAGCGCGAGCAGGGTCGATTTGCCCGACCCGTTGGGGCCGGTGATCGCGATGCGTTCGGGACCGGTAACGGTGAGCGAGAGGTCTCGGATGACGGGTTGGCCTGTGACGTAACCCGCCGTGACATGATCGAGCCGGAGTATGACGCGCGAGGATGGCAGGCCGGTCGAGGCGAGGCCGACCGAAAGCGGATCGATAATCTCGATCTTCGCGCGCGCGGCGGTCAGTTGCTCTTCGGCCTCCCCGCGCTGGCGTTCGGCGAGGCGGCTGCCCGCCGCGCGGGTTTCCTCGGCGCGGCGTTTGAGGCCGCCGATGATGATTTTTGGCATGTCGCCGCGTGCCGCCTTGGCGCGTCCGCGCGAGTCGCGCCGGTCCTGCTTTTCGGTCGCAGTCTGTGCCTGCCGCTTCACGGCGTCGGCGCGTTTCTCGGCACCCGCCAGCTCGGCCTCGGCCGCCGCCGCCTCGATATCCTTTCGCGCGCGATAGGCGCTCCAGCCGCCGCCGTAACGGGCGCCGCCGTGCGTGGTGAGTTCGACGATCGCGTCCATTTCCTCGAGCAACTCGCGGTCATGGCTGACGACGATCGCGCCGCCGCGCCAGCGCGCGAGCAAGTCGCGCACCGCCTGCCGCCCTTCGCGGTCGAGATTGTTGGTCGGTTCGTCGAGCAGCAGGAAATCGGGCGCGGAAAACATCGCGCCGGCGAGTGCGGCGCGGGTGCGTTGACCGCCCGACAGTTCGGCAAGCGGCGTGGCGGCAGGCACGGCCAGGCCGACGTTCGCGAGCGCTTCGTCGATCCGCGCCTCGAGCGTCCAGTCGGCGTCGGCGATTTCATCGACCGTCGCTTCCCCGGCTTCGGCCCTGCGGAGCAGCGCGAGTGGCGCGCGCGCGTCGAACAGGTCGGCAACGCTCTCGTCCGCGCCGACCTGCACCGTCTGGCGCAGCATCGCGATGCTGCCGTCGATGGCGATATGGCCGGACGCGGGCGCCAGCGCGCCGGTCAGCAGGCGCAGCAGCGTCGATTTGCCGACGCCGTTGCGGCCGACGATGCCGGTGCGTTCGGGCTGGAACTGGAGGTCGAGGCCGGAAAGGACGGCGCGGCCGTCGGGCGTGGACCAATGAAGGTCGGAAACGGTAATGGCGGGCATGGACAAGGCTTTCCTGAAGGCAAGGCGGGTTAGGCTGCGTTCAGTTGCGATCCATGATCCTGCATACTCCGTTCGAGGGCGTGACGCTCTATTTAGGCTATATGACGCGCCGCAGCAAGGGTCAGAGCCAGCCGATATGCTTGAAGCGCCAGAAAACGAGGCCCGATCCGCCGAAGATCAGGGACAGCGCGAGCGGATAGCCCAGCGACCAATTGAGTTCGGGCATGAATTTGAAATTCATGCCGTAAATGCCCGCGATTGCGGTCGGCACCGCCAGGATCGCGGCCCAGGCGGCAAGCTGGCGGGTGATCACGCCCTGTCGCTGCTGTTCGAGCATGCCGTTGGTTTCGATCACCGACGCGGCAATGTCGCGAAGCCCCGACAGCCGGAATTCGGCGCGCTGCACATGGTCCCAGATGTCGCGGAAGAAGGGGCGCACCGCGGGGTCGATATTGGGCAGGTCGTCGTCGGTCGCGAGCCGTCCCGCGACCTCCTTCATCATGCCGACGAGGCGCTGGAAGCGGATGATCTCGTGCCGCTGCTTATAGAGATGCCGGATCTCCTCGGCGTCGAGCGGTGTATCCATCACGCTATCCTCGACGATGAGCATTCGATCCTCGATCGCGTCGACAACGGGGAAATAGCCGTCGACGATGAAGTCGAGCACGGCATAGAGGACATAGTCGGGCCCATGCGCGAGCTTGGTGGGCAATGTTTCGAGCCGCGCGCGAACATCGGTGTGCGTCCGCGCCGATCCGTGGCGGACGCTGACGAAGAAATGCGGGCCGAGGAAAAAGGCCGTTTCGCCTGGGTGGATCGTATCGGAGTCCAGGTTGGCGGTGCGCGTGATGACGAACAGCTGGTCGCCATAGGCTTCTACTTTGGGCAACTGGTTCGCCTTCAGCGCATCCTCGACCGCGAGCGGGTGCAGTCCGAAGCGCTTGGCAATTCCCGAGAGCTCGTCCGGCGTCGGTTCGTAAAGGCCGAGCCAGAAGAAGTCGCCATCGTCGCAATCTTCCGGGATCGCCTCGTCGGGACCAAGATCGCGGACGAG
>JAFAED010000232.1 GCA_023424275.1 Pseudomonadota bacterium
CTGCGGCGGCGCCCGTTTCAAGCTGGATGATCGCATTGGGCTCTTCGAGGCCCGCCGCGAGCAAGCCGCGGGGACGGTGATATTTGAAGCTGCGCCCGACGATCGATACGCCGTTCGCCATCAGCGCCGAGGCCAGCGTATCGCCCGCATAGCCCTGGAGCGAGCGCCCCGCCCAGGTGAAAGATACCGGCGTACCGCGATTGACGCGGCCGGCCGCACTCAGGCGCCACCCGCTCATGCGACGCCTCCCTTAGCGGGCTGTCGTTCTGGCTCCGCAGCGACGTCATCCGCTTCGGGGCAGGCTTCGCCCATCTTGTATGTCGCGCGAAACTGGTGCGTTACCGTATCGCGCGCGGCGTTGAACCAGCGGCGGCATCCCGCCGCATGGAACCAGCGTTCGCGGTGCTCGCCCTTCGGATTCTCGCGATAGTGGAGATAATCGGCCCATTCGGCATCCGAGACCTGGTCATGCGGTCCCGGCCGCTGGATATGACTTTCGCCGCCGCAGCGGAATTCGATCTCCGCGCGCGGGCCGCAAAAGGGGCAGTCGATCAGCAACATTTTCCGAATATCCCCTAGTGCGCGATGCCCGAGGCCGAGGCCTCGTCGATAAGCGCGCCCGTCGTGAAGCGCTCGATGCCGAAGGCACTGGCGAGCGGGTGCGACTGGCCGGTCGCCATCGCGTGCGCGAGGCACCAGCCGCCCGCCGGGATCGCCTTGAACCCCCCGGTGCCCCAGCCGCAGTTGATATAGAGCCCGCCAATCGACGTCGGGCCGATGATCGGCGTCGAGTCATGGACGACGTCGACGATCCCCGCCCACTGGCGCAGGAAGCGCATGCGCGAGAATTGCGGGAAAAGTTCGAGCACGCCCGCCGCAGCACGCTCCATCCACGGCAGATTGCCGCGCTGGGCATAGGAGAGATAAAGATCGAGACCCGCGCCGAGGACGAGTTCGCCCTTGTCCGACTGGCTGAGATAGGTCCCGGTCGCGGGCGACAGGATCACCGTGTCGAGGCAGGGCTTCACCGGTTCCGACACGAAGGCCTGCAGCGCGTAGGAACTGACCGGGAGCCGCAGTCCGGCCTTGGCCGCCAGCACCGAACTATGCCCCGCAACGGCCATACCCACGCGATCGGAGCGCAGCGTGCCGTGGCTCGTCTCGACCCCGCGCACCTGCCCCTTTTCGATCAGGAAGCCCTGCACCTCGCAATTCTGGATGATATCGACGCCGAGCGCCGATGCCGCCCGCGCATAGCCCCAGGCGACCGCGTCGTGGCGCGCCGACCCGCCGCGCGGCTGGTTCACCCCGCCAAGGATCGGAAAGCGCGGATTGGGGTTCAGCCCCGGGATATTCGCGTAGACGCTTGGTCCGTCATGAAACTCCGCATCGATGCCATTGAGCAGCATCGCATTTGCCGAGCGCCGCGCCATCTCCAGCCCGTGCCGGTCGTGCGCAAGCGTCCACATGCCGCGCTGCGAGAACATGATGTTGTAATTCAGCTCGTCGGTCAGCTTCTCATAGAGCTGGACCGAAAACTCATAAAAGGCCGCCGATTCCGGGAAGAAATAGTTCGACCGGATAATCGTCGTATTGCGGCCCGTGTTGCCGCCGCCGATCCAGCCGCGCTCGATCAGCGCGACATTGGTGAGGCCGTGGTTCTTCGCAAGATAGTAGGCGGTCGCGAGGCCATGCCCGCCGCCGCCGATGACGATCGCGTCATAATGCGCCTTCGGCTCGGGGTCGCGCCACGCCGGCTCCCAGCCGCGTTGACCGTTCAATCCTTCGCGCAAAAGCGACAGCGCTGAATAGCGTCTCGTCAAGACTCACCTTCCTCTCGCCCTTTAGATGCACATATGTATGCAAATCCGCAATAGGCTTTTTCGCGAGCCTGACTTACCCCGCCGTATCCGACGCATGCCGAAGAATTTCGGACTTCTCGCTTATTTTACACATGCATATGGCCTGCTTCCCTGGCTTTCAGCCCGCTCCGGCCGCCCATCCGGCTTCAACACAGAAATGCATTTCTTTTCGAAGAAACGTGGGCACCTTCGCGGATCGACGGGCGGCCGGCGCGGCGGCCCATAAGGCGCAATACCGACGGAATAGCGGGAAAATCACGCCCGTCCTTCGCGCAGAATGTGAATATTTCAGCAAACACCAAATTGCCCACGCCACCCGCATGATCGAGATCGTCGCATCGACATAACATCGACACGCACTTTTATTTTATACATATCTGCATATATATCCCGCAAGAAACCGAGTCGGGCCGCCCGACATGGAGACAGGGACGATGGCGACAGCGCATATTATTGACGGAAAGGAACGCGCCGCCCGATTGCGGCGCGACATCGCGATCGGCGTGAAACGCCTGCGCGACGAAACCGGCGTCACGGCCAAGCTGACCGCGATATTGGTCGGCGACGATCCCGCGAGCGCCATCTATGTTCGCAGGAAGGGCGAACAGGCCGCCGCCGCGGGCATGGCGAGCGAAACGCATCGGCTGGACGCGTCAATTTCGCAGGACGGCTTGCTTGCCCTGATCGATCGGCTCAACCGCGACGAGGCCGTACACGGCATATTGGTGCAGCTGCCACTACCCCCGCACATCGACAAGACAGCCGTGCTGCGCCGCATCGATCCGGGCAAGGATGTCGACGGCTTTCATCCCGTCAACGTCGGACTGCTCGCGAGCGACGGCGAGGCGGTCGACGGCCGGATCATTCCGTGCACGCCGATGGGCTGCATGATGCTACTCGCCGACGAGCTCGGCTCGCTCGAGGGACTGAACGCCGTCGTCGTCGGCTGCTCGAACATCGTCGGCCGCCCGATGGCGCAGCTTCTCCTCCAGGCCCGCTGCACGGTATCGATCGCCCATATCCACACCCGCGACCTGCCCGAACTCATCGCGCGCGCCGACATATTGGTGAGCGCGGCGGGCGCTCCGGGGCTGATCCGGGGATCGTGGATCAAGCCCGGCGCCATCGTGATCGACGTCGGCATCAATCGCGTGCCGGCGAGCGACGGCAAGGGGTCGCGGATCGTCGGCGACGTCTGCTTCGACGAAGCGAAGACGCGCGCGCGCGCAATTACCCCGGTGCCGGGGGGCGTCGGACCGATGACGATTGCGTGCCTGCTCGAGAACACCCTGCGCGCCGCCGTCGCGATGAACGCGCATCGCGAACGCAATTCCGTTCGGGAACAGGATCGAGCATCACAGCTCATGAATATTTGACCAAATACGCCGAAAGGCAGGCGTTTTTGGGATCCTAGGGCGCATCCGTGACAGCGTCGCGGCTGGCGGCTTCGCGTGCCGCCAGTTCCGCACTGACTTCGGCGACCCGCGCCTTTGTGAGCGGGAACGCCCAGAACAATACACCGGCAAAGGCCAGCCCGATCGCGGGAAGGATGACCGCAGCAAGACGGATGGCGAATGCCCCGTCGGCATTCTGCACCGTAGCCGTCGCGTCGAACCCCATCCATCCGACCAGCGCGATGCCTCCAGCGCTCGACACAGTACGCAGCGATACCTGCACGAAATTGAACGCCGCCGTATACAGGCCGGCGAGATCCTCGCCCGACTGGAGCCGCCCGTAATCGGCGATATCGCCGATCATCGGGAAGAGCACGACGATGCCGAGGAGCGCGAGAATCGTCAGCGGGTAGAAGATCATCACCCATGTCACCGCCCCCGGCCCCGGGGACACGAAGGACAGGCAGAGGTAGGACATCGCACCAAGAATGAGCGAGACCGAAACGACCCGGTGGCGTTCGAACTTCACGCTGAGATAACCCCAGAGCGGCACGCCGATCAGCGCCATCGGTGCCGACGCCAGCAGCACGGTCGGATAGGCTTCGCCGAGTTGCAGATAGACGTCGAGGAAGAGGTACATCACCCCCGTCGCGATTCCGGTGAGAATCGCGACCGGAAGCATCGCACCGAGCAGCCACATCATCGGCCGATTTTCGACCACCGAGCGAAAAGTCCGGACGACGCCATAGCGCTCGCGTTCCTTCAAGGTCGGCGGCACGACCTCTCCCTCGGGCACGCGCCAGATGACAAGAAGCGCCGCGAGCGGCACCAGGACCGCGCAGATTACGGCGGTGACGCCGAGCGCAGGAAAGCCGAGATCGCCCGACTGGCTCATCCCCAATCCCTTCGCGAGCGCGGGCGTCGCAAAGAAGATCATCCCGCCAAGAAGAAGCGCCGACGCGCGCCAGGCTTGCAACCGCGCGCGATCCTGATAGTCGCGGGTCAGCGCATAGCTCCAAGCCTGATAGGGAATCTCGGCGATCTTCCAGCCGAGATAGGTCACTGCGGTCCAGACCCCGTAATAGACGATCCCCGCATCGGCGGGCGGGCGGTACAGGAACCACACGCCGAACGCCGAAAAGAGCGCCCCGCCCGCGACCCATGGCTTGCGCGTCCCGGTCCGCGCATAGCTGAGGTCGGACAGATAGCCGATGAGCGGATAGGTCACCGCGTCGAAGGCGCGCGTCAGCAGCGTCGCCGCCGCCAGCGCCGACAGGGCGAGGCCCGCATATTTGGCGTAAATGCCCTGAATCTGCAGCTCGGGGCCGTGCATGAATCCGACGAGCAGCGCCGGCAGGCAAAAGAGCAGGATCGTCGCAAGCGGCAGACGCTTCGCCGGTTCGCTCCCCTGCTCCGCCACTACAGGCGTCACGCGCGCGCTGCCAGATCGATCCATTGGTCGAGCAGCGCTACACCAAAGCCCGTGGCACCCGGCCCGCTCCGCGAACTGCGCCGCGTCGCCCAACCGACGCCCGCGATGTCGAGATGCGCCCAGCGGCGTCCCTTCGCAAATTTCTCGATGAACTTTGCGCCCGCAACGGGTGAGCCACTGCCCACACCGAACCAGCCCGGCGCCCCCAGATTCGACACGTCGGCGACCGGGGATTCGACGAGATAATCCATCGACGCGACCAGCGGCAGCCGCCACAGCGGCTCGTGCGCCGCGGTGGCCGCTTCGGTCAGGCTCGCAGCCAGCGCATCGTCGCTCGTGAACAGCCCCGCGAAATCCTCGTGCAGCACGCCCATGATCATGCCGGTGAGCGTGGCGACATCGACGATCGCGCCCGGATCATATTCGCGGATCGCATAGGTCACGGCATCGGCAAGCACGATGCGCCCCTCCGCATCGGTATCCTGTACATCGATGGTGAGGCCCGCCAGCGATGTGATGACG
>JAFAED010000260.1 GCA_023424275.1 Pseudomonadota bacterium
GATGAAAGCTGGCCGTTCGCGGCGGCAAGCTGCGCCTGCGCCGATACGAGCTGCGAATCAATCTGGCTGAGTTCGGCACGCGCGGCATCGACGCGCTGTGCAGGCGAACCGCTACCACCGGGAATCAGCCCGATATTCTGCGCCTCGAACGCACCGCGGCGCGCCTCGACTTCGCGCAGCGCCTTTTCGCGATCGGCGATCTGCGCGTCGAGAAACTTCAGCCCCTCGCGCGCATTCATCCGGCCGCCGCGCAGCTGGTCGTCGCGAAAAACGGTGATCAGGCTGTCGAGCACGCCCGATGCGAGCTTTGCATTGTCAGCGTCCGACAGGCTGCCGACACCGACGCTCGAGGTGATTTCGAAGATATTGTCCTGCTGCGGAACCACCTTGATATTCTTTTGCAGCATCGCGACCGCGCCGGCCTTTTCACGCTCGTTCGCGCCGGCGGGCAGCAGGCCGGTGGTCGCCGCCACCTTTTCGAGGTTGCGCGCGCTGGTCAGCGTTTCGCGAATCTGGTCGATCTGCTGGCGCCCACCCATCGATCCGCCCTGGACATCGTCCGGCAGGATCTCGTTGATGTCGACGAGCAGCCGGGCGCGCGAATCATAGCGGTTGGGGATCGACGCGATCGCCAGCCAGCCGAGGATGCAGATGCCCCACGCCACCGCGAGCACCAGCCACCGGCGCGTCCAGACGCTGTGCAGCGCCACCCGGAATTCGTCGTAAAGGCTGTTCATCGCTTCGCTTCAGTCCTTGGGAGATGGGTTATCGGGCGGCGGGCCGGTCAGAACATGCTTTCGGGAATGATGATCACATCGCCGGGCTGCAGCCGCACATTCGCCTTGATATCGCCGCGCTTGATCAGGTCGTTGAGCCGCAGGCCGAACTCCTGCTGCTTGCCGCTGCCCTTGTCGAAGCGGACGAGTCGCGCCTTGTTTCCAGCGGCATATTCGCCGAGGCCACCCACTGCAATCATTGCGTCGAGCACGGTCATATTGGCGCGGAACGGAATCGACGCGGGCTTTTCGGTGGCGCCCACGACGCGCACCTGCTGCGAGAAAGTGCTGTTGAAGCTGGTGACGATCACACTGACGATGGGGTCGGTGATATATTGGCTGAGCTGGAGCTTGATATCCTGCTGCAACATCGTCGGCGTCTTGCCCACGGCGGGCATGTCGGTGATCAGCGGTGTCGTGATCCGCCCATCGGGGCGCACCTGTACCTTGCCGCCGAGTTCGGGGTTACGCCACACGAAGATCTGGAGCTCATCGAGCGGGCCTATGATATATTCCTCGCCCGGCCCTTCCTGGTTCTGGACGAAGGTCGCGCTGGGCAGCTGCGGCGCGGGTCCCCCGCTCGTGCAGCCGGCCAGCGCCGTTGCCGCGATACCCGAAACGAGCGCGGCGCGGGCAACGCGGAGCGAGGAGAACGAAGCCATAATCAGTCAACCTTTCGAGCCGCCGGGGGTTGCCGCGGTCTGGATTCCCGCGACGGCAGCTATTGCGTCAGCATCAGCCATTGCTCGAAAAGGGTGAACATACGGTTAGTATTGACATAAGTTTGGACCGCGCCGTGACGAAATTGTCCCGTTCAGGGACATATTTTAGCGCACTAGACGAGCATTTCGCGCGCCGGTCCTTGCCCCAGGAAGCTCGCCGGGCTTGCGCTCGCCCCATAGGCCCCCGCCTGAAATAGCGCGATCAGATCACCGACGTCGGCGCGCGGCAGCGCGACCTGATCGCCGAGCCGGTCGAGCGGGGTACAGAGACAGCCGACGACCGAGACGGTTTCGGTGGGTTCGCGGCCGAAGGCGCCCGCGACTGCGATCGGATAGTTGCGGCGGATCACGGTGCCGAAATTGCCACTCGCGGCGAGCTGGTGGTGGAGGCCGCCGTCGGTGACAAGGAAGGTTTCGCCATGGCTGACCTTCCGGTCGACGACGCGGGTCAGATAGACGCCTGCCTCGGCGACGAGCCAGCGGCCGAGTTCCATCGCGAAATGGCTTTTGGTGAGCACCGGGTCGCGGGCGGCCAGCGTCTCGGCGAGCGCCGCGCCGACGGCCGCGACATCGACGGACTTGTCGCCGGGAAAATAGGGCACGCCCATGCCGCCACCCAGATTCACGAGCGGCGGCGTTTCGCCGATTTCGTTGGCGAGGCGCGCCGCAAGCGCCACCGTCTGCGCCTGCGTGTCGGCGATGGCGGCGGCATCAAGTGCCTGCGATCCCGCGAAAATATGGAAACCCTGCCAGTCGGCGCCGGCATCAATCAGGCGGCGGACAAGCGCCGGAACCTCTGCGGCATCGACACCGAAAGGCTTGGCGCCGCCGCCCATCTTCATGCCCGACCCCTTAAGGTCGAAGTCGGGATTGACGCGCACCGCGAGGCTGGGCGTCAGGCCAAGATGCCCGGCGATCGACAATGCGCGTTCGGCCTCGCGCGCGGATTCGAGATTAAGCGTCGCGCCGGCACTGATCGTCGCTTCGAGTTCGCGGTCGCGCTTGCCCGGGCCGGCAAAACTGATGTCGCCAGCGGGCATCCCGCTCGCCAGCGCGGCCTTGAGTTCGCCGCCCGAGGCGACGTCGAACCCGTCGACCAGCCGCGCCATGAAGGCAAGCAATGGGGCATAGGGGTTCGCCTTCATCGCATAGTGAAGCTGGACCTCGGCAGGCATCGCGGCGCGCCATTCGGCGACGCGCGCGGTCAGCATCGCACTGTCATAGACGAACAGCGGCGTGTCGCCCGCGACGTCGGCCAGCGCCTCCGCGCGGTCGCCGCCGATCCGCAACATGCCGTCGGGATCGGCGCGAAATCCGCGCGGGATGGGGCCATGTGGCTTCATACCGTCAGCTCCTGCTTCCAGTCCGCAGCGATCGCCACGCGGTCGAGCTTGCCGTTCGGGTTGCGCGGCAGCTCGTCGCGCCATTCGATGGCCTGCGGCTGCATGAAGTTGGGCAGATTCTGGCGAAGATATCCGGCCAGTCCCGCCTCATCGGAAACGCCGTCCTTGCCGCGAACGATCAGCACGATCCCCGCGCCAAGCCTTGCATCGGGCACCCCGAACGCCACCGCCTCGAAGATCAGCCCCGATGCGACCGCGACATCCTCAACCTCGGTCGGACTGACGCGATTGCCCGCTGTCTTGATCATCGCATCGTCGCGGCCGACGAAATAGAGGAGGCCGTCGGCATCGCGGCGCACCGTGTCGCCCGACCAGACCGCCATGCCGCCATATTCGGACGCGCGCGGCGCGGGTTTGAAGCGTTGCGCGGTGCGCTCCTCGTCACGCCAATAGCCTTTGGCGACGAGCGGCCCGCAATGGACAAGTTCGCCCGGCTCGTCATCGTCAGTCACGGTGCCGTCGGGGCGACAGACGAGAATCTCGGCATGCGGGATCGCGCGCCCCATCGAGGTCGGGTGGTCGGCGACAAGCGCAGGATCAAGGAAGGTCGAGCGGAACGCCTCGGTCAGCCCGTACATCGGATAGATATCGGCGTTCGGGAACGTCGCGCGCATCGCGTCGATCAGCGACGGCGTCAGCGCGCCACCGCTGTTGGTCAGGCGTTTCAAATGCGCTGCCGTTTCGGCAGGCCATTCAGCCTCGACGAGTTGCACCCAGAGCGGTGGCACCCCGGCAACCGTCGTCGCCCCGCGCCGCGCCACTGCCTTCACGACGTCGCGTGCGGTCAGATAATCGAGCGGCGCGACCGCAGCACCGGCAAACCAGCTCGAAAGCAGCTGGTTCTGCCCATAATCGAAACTGAGCGGCAGGACGGCGAGCACCCGGTCGTCGGGCGTGATCCCGAGGTAGGACGCGACGCTTTCGGCGCCGAGCCACAGGTTCGCGTGGCTGAGCATCACGCCCTTCGGCCGCCCCGTAGAGCCGCTGGTGTAGAGGATGGCGGCGAGATCGCCGGGTTCGGCAATCGAAGGCGGCAGCCCCTGCCCCCCCGAATCAATAACTTCCTCACCGACTTTCAGATCCTGCACCACATAGGCATCGGACAGGTCGCCACCGAGCATCTCGGCGCGTGCGCCGTTCGTGACGAGCAGCTTCGCCCCGCTGTCGGCGAGAATATGCGCGACCTGCGGCCCCTTTAGCAGCGGATTGACCGGCACATGGATCAACCCCGCGCGCGCCGCAGCGAGCGGCATCAGGCAGGCGAGCCGCGTCTTCCCGCTCCAGCTTGCGACGCGCTCGCCCGGGCCGCCGGCCTGCTCAAGCAACCATGACGCCAGCCGTCCGACACCGGCATCGAGTTCGGCATAGGTCGTGACCCCATCGCCGATCAGCAGCGCAGCCGCACCGGGAGCGCCGCAGCGGGTAAGATGGTCGATCGGCCTTGAAGATGGGTTTTCGGCTTTGGTCATCGGCTGTTAGGAGTGAAGTGATAGAGGGCGGCACCATGCAAGGGAACGGTGAACATCACGCTAATGATGGTGCGGCACGCGCCGCAGGCTTCGCCGCGCCTTTCGACCGTGCCCTGTGGTTCGACCTGCTCGCCGCGCATGGCTTTGCCGGTCAGGGCCGGTTCGATGCCCGCGGCCAAGCCGACGCCACGACCGCATGGCTGCCACTCCGAATCGAGAAGCCCGAACATCTCGCGGGTCTGACGAACTGGTACAGCTTCGCGATCCGGCCGCTCTATGCGGGCGGCGGCGATCGCGGCGATGCGCTCGTCGAACTCTTTCGCAATTTGCGCGCGAAGGCTGCGCGGCTGTCGCTCTATCCGGTTCGGGACGAGGAGCGGCGGGATATCGTCGCCGCGCTGCGCGATGCCGGCTGGTGGGTGAAGGCAAGCCCGGCCGGTGATCGCCACTGGCTCGACCTCGGCGAAATGGATCATGATGCCTGGTGGGCGAGCCGCCCCGGCGCGTTGCGGAGCACCGTCCAGCGCAAGGCGAAGAAGGGTATCGTCGATATCCAGCTGCTGACC
This sequence comes from Pseudomonadota bacterium, assembly GCA_023424275.1. Lineage (GTDB taxonomy): Bacteria > Pseudomonadota > Alphaproteobacteria > Sphingomonadales > Sphingomonadaceae > Sphingopyxis. Next base: position 4,937 of record JAFAED010000260.1, read on the forward strand.
GATTTCGATGCCGAAAGCTGGGCCGCCTATGAGCAAATTTATGCCGCGAGCTGGAAACCCGAAGAGGGTCATCCCGCACTGCTCCGCGCCTTTGCCGAGGCCGAGAGCGATGGCGGCCGGCTGCGCATGGGAATCGCGCGCATCGACGGCGTGCCGGTTGCGGCACAATATTGGACGGTCGAGGACGGCACCGCCTTCATCCACAAGCTCGCGCATGTCGA
>JAFAED010000264.1 GCA_023424275.1 Pseudomonadota bacterium
TGCCGCCGATATAATAGGTCTGAACCCCGCTGGGCAGCAAAGTCGCGCCGAGCAACGCGATACCGCCGCCGCTCGTGCTGGCGGCGCGGACGAGGCTGGCCGTCATGTTCGGCGCGCCGCCGCCGGCGCGCGTCAGGGTCACGCTGGTGTCGCCCGATACGGTGATGAGCAGGATGCCGCCCGTTCCCTGGAATATCGCGCGCTGCGTCCCCGCGCCGACCGGGGTCACGCCGCCCGTCGTCGTGCGTGCGCCGGTGACGGCGTTGATCGACACGGTGCCGCCGGTCGTCCCGCTGGTCATCGTGCCGAAATCGAGGTCGTCGGTCTTGATGAGCGTATTCGGGCGAACGATCGCCGCGTTGACGGTGCCACCCATGTCGGCCGCCTGTGCGGGCGCGCACAGCGCCGCGCCGGCCGCAGTCACGGCCATGGTCAGGGCGCGAGCAGCCCCCCGACAGTTTCTGGTCCCTTGAATCCCCACAGATTCTGCTCCTGTCTGGCACATCTTATGCCAGCCGGACCTTCATCACTGATGCATGGGGTTGGTAAATGCGGCGTTTACTTCCGCGTGCCGGTTCAGCCTTTGTCGGCGGGACCGTCGACGTTCAGCCCTTGTCGGCGACGCCGCCGATCAGGATGAAACGCCGGTCGCAATAGCCGCAATCGGCGAAGCCTTCATCGGTGTCGATTTCGAGCCAGACGCGCGGGTGGCCGAGCGCCGCATTGGCGAGGCCGTCGCCGGTGCCGTCGCAGGCGATGCGGGTCTTGGGCGTGCGGATGGTTTCGGGTGCGGGCTGGGTCATCGACCGCGCCCATAGCAAGGCCGTGCGGCGCCCGCAATCGGTCAGCACGATCGTGGGTGGTGTAACGGCACCGGCAGGCATTCGCCCGCGATCGCAGGCGGACGCAAGTGGTCCCCGGTGCCGTCTTCCCCCACAGAAGCTCTAGAGATAATTCAATGTGATCGTGAATGTGCCGCTGTAATCGCCCGGCGCCTGGTTGGCGCCGACCTCGAGCGTTGCGCCGACCGGGAAATTATAATTGCCCAGCGCGCTGTCGATGCGGAAGCGCGTCGGCGATGTCGACAGGATCGCCGTCGGCGTGCTGCCGATCTCGAAATCGCGCACGCGCATCCGCGTTCCGGGGCCGGTGATCCAGATCGTGTTCGATCCGAGCGAGATATTGACCTGTCGCTGCGGCGTTCCGAGTCCCGCAAAGCGCGCGGGCTCGCCGCCGTTCCCGGCGAGCGTCGCACCGCCGGTGCGGGTGCGGCTGCCGTCGGGCAGGAGGCGCACGGTGCCGGCGGTTCCGGACGCGATGATGCTGCCGAAATCGAGGTCGTTGACCTTGAAGAAGGAAAGGGGACGAAGCACGATGGCTTCGGCCTCGCTCTGCGTGCTGCCCTGGGCCAGCGCCGGCGAAGCGGCGGTGGCGCCAAGAAAGAGCGCAAAGATGGCTAGGCCGCGCTGCACGGGCAGCGGGCAAAAGATGTGGCTGGTCCTCACGCATTTGGGTCTAGCGGCGAGTTTCCAATTTAACGTTAACGCCGCGCTGACGAAAAATTAGCGGGCTTTCGCAAGGTCGGGCACGCGGCTATGGAGGCGGCCATGAGTGAAGCCGCTATCCGCATCGACGCCGTCTCCAAACTCTATGCCGGTGGCAAACAGGCGCTCGACAATGTCAGTTTCGACGTGCCGCGCGGCCAGATCTTCGGGCTGCTCGGGCCGAATGGTGCGGGCAAGTCGACGCTGATCAACATTCTCGCGGGGCTGGTCAACAAGACGAGCGGATCGGCGAGCATCTGGGGCTTCGATATCGACGCCGATCCCAGGAACGCCAAATATTCGATCGGCATCGTGCCGCAGGAAATCGTCTTCGATCCTTTCTTTACCCCGTTCGAGACGCTGGAGAATCAGGCGGGGCTGTATGGCGTGCCCAAGGACAAGCGTATTTCGGACGCGCTGCTCGCTGCGGTACACCTCAGCGACAAGCGCGATGCCTATGCGCGCACGCTGTCGGGGGGCATGAAGCGCCGCCTGCTCGTTGCCAAGGCGATGGTGCATTCGCCGCCGATCATCGTGCTCGACGAGCCGACCGCGGGCGTCGACATCGAACTCCGCCAGCAGCTCTGGGAATATGTGCAATCGCTCAACGATCGCGGCGTCACCGTGGTGCTGACGACGCACTATCTGGAAGAAGCCGAGGAGCTGTGCGACCGCATCGCGATCATCAACCATGGCAAGCTGATCGCGAACAAGCCGACGCGCGAGCTGGTCGACATGGCGCGCGAGAAGATCGTCGTCGTGACGCTCGACGCCGATGTGACGACGCTGCCGACGCACCCGGCGTTCGAGAAGGTCGAGCGTGAGGGCGAGCGGGGGCTCGCAATCAGTTACAACAAGGACCGTATGAACGCGGGCGAAGTGCTCGCTACGGTGAATGCGATGGGCCACGGCATCGTCGACGTGTCGACGCGCGAGGCCGATCTGGAAGACGTCTTCCTCAACCTGACGCGCGCGGCGAATGGGTGAAGGCGGCTCGCAAGCCTGTCCGATCTGCGGGGCGTTGGTGAACGCAAATCCCCGCTATCCGGATTATGTCTGCGGCGACTGCTACCAGCGTATCGCCGATGACAGCGGCCGGCGGGTCAAATATCAAAACGCGTCGCCGGATTATCCGCATCTGATCGAAAGCCTGACCGCGACCTACGCGGACGGCTCGCCCTACATGTCGCAGACCTGCTATATCGACGGCATCGCCTGCCGCGCCGACGAAGCGCGTTTTGGCGGCATTGTTGTCCGTCCCCTCAAGAAAAAAGGACCATGGGGATGACCGACAAGACCCCCCACGACGTCATCATCGTCGGCTCGGGCGCTGCCGGGCTGACGGCCGCGATCGCGCTCGCCGATCATTGCCGCGTGCTTGTGCTCGCGAAGGGCGAGCTCACTGGCGGATCGACCGCCTGGGCGCAGGGCGGCATCGCCGCGGTGCTCGACGCGGGCGATACGTTCGAAAATCATATCGAGGACACGATGGTCGCGGGCGGCGGGCTCAACCGGCGCGAGACGGTCGAGTTCGTCGTCGAGAACGCCCCGCACGCGATCGAGCGGCTGATCGAGATGGGCGTGCCCTTCAACAAGGAGGCCGAGGCGCTCCACCTGACGCGCGAGGGCGGGCATTCGCACCGCCGCATCGTCCATGTCGACGATGCGACGGGCTGGGCGGTGCAGGCGGCGCTATTGAAGACTGCCGAGGCGCATCCGAACATCACGCTGCTGCCCGGACAGGCGTGCATTGACCTGATCACCGGGCGGCACGAGGAGCGCTATTCGGGGTCGGGCCGCGTCTGGGGCGTCTATGCGCTCGACGAGAAGAGCGGCAAGGTCCACGCGCATGTCGGCCGCGCGACGATCCTCGCGAGCGGCGGTGCAGGGCGCGTGTATCAATTCTCGACCGCACCGCGCGGGGCGACCGGCGACGGCATCGCGATGGCGTGGCGCGCCGGCTGCCGCGTCTCGAACATGGAAATGATGCAGTTCCATCCGACCTGCCTCTATAATCTCGACGTCAAGAATTTCCTGATCACCGAGGCGGTGCGCGGCGAGGGCGGCCTGTTGAAGCACCCCGTCACCGGCCATCGCTATATGCCCGATTATGATGCGCGCGCCGAACTCGCGCCGCGCGATGTGGTCGCGCGCGCCAACGACGACCAGATCAAGCGCTCGGGGCTCGACTATGTCCATCTCGACATCAGTCATCTCGACCCCGATTTCGTCGCGGGCCATTTCCCGAACATCTATGAAAAGCTGCTGACGCTCGGCATCGACATGACGAAGCAGCCGATCCCGGTGGTCCCCGCGCAGCATTATACCTGCGGCGGCGTGCTGATCGACCTCGACGGGCGCACCGACCTCCCCGGGCTATATGCGGCGGGCGAGTGTACCGAGAGCGGTCTGCACGGCGCCAATCGCCTCGCATCGAACTCGCTGCTCGAATGCTTCGTTTTCGGCGAGGCGGCCGCAAAGCATATCATCCACTGCTGGGACCAGCTCGATGTGCCGCCCGCGATCCGCCCGTGGGACGCGAGCCGCGTGACCGATTCGGACGAAGAGGTCGTGATCAAGCAGAACTGGACCGAAATCCGCCGCTTCATGTGGAATTATGTCGGCATCGTGCGCACGACCAAGCGGCTCGAACGCGCGCAGCACCGGATCAAGATGATGACGGGCGAGGTCGAGGATTATTACGGCCACTTCCGCGTCACCACCGACCTGATCGAGCTCCGCAACCTGCTGCAATGCGCCGAACTGATCGTGAAGAGCGCGCTGCACCGCAAGGAAAGCCGCGGGCTGCACTATACGCTCGATTACCCCGACATGCTGCCGCAGGCGGTCGATACGGTGCTGGTACCCTAACCGCCGACGCCGAGCAGCCGTCCGACAAAGATCAGCACGATCGCACCGATCACCGAGGCGAGGCAGCCTGCACGGTGGAAGTCGGTGCGGCCGCGCGAGGTCACGAGCCCCGCGAGGAGCGAGCCGCCAATGCCGAGCAGGATCGTCGCAGGCCACCCCATCGCGACCGCGCCGGGATAGAAGAAGCGCGCGAGCGCGCCGATGATGAGGCCCGAGATGATCGCGCCGATGATGTTGATCATGCGTTGAGGCCTTCATTGAGGAAGCGTTCGGCGAGCGCAGCGTGCAGGGCGGCGCCGCGTGCCATCACGCTCTCGTCGAGTACCATATGGTTGCTGTGCAATCCGCAGCACTGGCGCCAGTCGCTGCCCGCCTCGCTCGCGCCGAGCCAGAACATCGCGCCGGGGACTTTTCGAGGACGTAGGAGAAATCCTCGGCGCCCATAACCGGGTTGTACATCGTCAGCCAGGCTTCTTCGCCGAAGGT
>JAFAED010000303.1 GCA_023424275.1 Pseudomonadota bacterium
GTGCTCGCGGTCGAAATCGCATCGGCGCTGTAGCCGATCGCCGTCGAACGAGCCCCGCTGGCTACGGTGAAGGCGCCCGTCGCGGTTGCTTCTTCTGCGCTGGCGTCGGCGACATGACCGACCGCAGTGCTCCTCGCTCCGTCGGCCGTGCTGGCGTTGCCGACCGCAACCGTTTCCCCGCTTGGCGCGCTGCTGTTGGCGCCGCATTCGAGCCCGCCCCCCGGGCTGGCGTTGCATTCGGGGGTCGGATCGGCATGGGCGGGGACCGCAAGACCGAGGGCAAGCGCAAGCGGCGCCGACGCCGCCAGGATTCGGAACTTCAATGGCATGATCTATCTCCTCTCGAAGCGTCGCAGACTGCGGCGGCGCCAACGGGCCGGGAGTAGGAGGAGCAACAGGCCCGCAAATCATACGAACGAAGGAGCCGAAGAATTTTCAAGCAAAGCTGGCCGCTTAGGCGCATTTGCTCTACCGTCCCCATCGAACGATAAGGCGAAGCACATGGCTGGCACCGACGCGATCATCGAGAGCCTCTACGAAGATTTGCGGGATATCGCGCGGCGCGAGCGCTTTCATGCGGGACGGCCGATGACGCTGCAAACGACGGCGGTTCTCCACGAAGCCTATATCAAGCTTTACAGACGCGAAGATTGGGAAAGCCGCGAGCATTTTCTGGGCACCGCCGCGACCGCGATCCGGCACGTCCTGGTCAATGCAGCCGTTGCCCGCAACGCGGCAAAGCGAGGCGGCGGCGAACGCGCCGCACCGCTCGACGAGGCGCACGACATGCCGATCGGCGATGAAGACCGCGAGCTTATCGCGCTCGACGGAGCGCTGAAGGGGCTCGCCGCTTTCGATCCCGAGCTAGCCAAGCTGATCGACTGCCGTTTCTTCGCCGGCCTCACCGAGACGGAAACCGCCGAGGTCATGGGGATCAGCGAACGCAGCGTCAGACGTCGATGGACCCAGGCCCGTGCCTGGGTCCATCGCGAGATGAGCGAAGGCTGAGCCCTCGCCTGCTGTGGCTCAGGCCGGATCGACCGTGAACAGCGCCTTATATTCAGCGCCGCCGGCTTTCAGCAGCGCGCTTTCGAGCTTGTAGGGCAGGATTTTCTCCGCCTTGTAGACGCTGCCGCGCGTCGCGAGCGTCACAAGCCGCTTCGTCGACAGCGCAATCTGGTCGCTGCCGATCAGATCGTCCTGCAGGTCGAGTAGCGCGGCGATCCCCGAAGCCAGCTTCGGCATCACCTTGTCCAGCGCCGGCCCGGCGATCTTCGAAATGATCGGACCGACCAGCGGGATGAACTGCAGCAGGAATTTGCCGACTTCATGGTTGGTCATGACCAGCTGCTCGACGGCCTTGCGATTGCCCTCCTCGCTGCCGAAGTCATGCTCCATTCCGACGACGCCCAAAGTCAATCCGTAGGCGGGGCCGCGGTAAAGCTCGATGCGGTCGGCGCGGACGGTCCGGTCGTCGACGCCCTCATAGGTCTTCGACCGGAACGTGACGACATCCTTCTTCGGCGCGATGACCGACAGCAACATATAGGGCTCGTCCGAGCCCGACGACTGATCCTGATCGCTTTCGGAATAGGCGCGCATTCCGACATAGGTGACGACAACGTCGCGCAGGTCGATCGCGCCGGTGTCACCCCACCAATAAATCCAGCCGTGCTGGAAGCTGTTCGCCCGCCCGCCTTCGTCGATGTCGCCTTCGTCGCTCGTCGGATATCCGAGATAGGAGCGCTCCCAGCCAAGCTCGGCCCAGCGCCTGCGAATATCGCCCCAGATGGCTGCCGCGCCCGTCGAAGGCGACCAGTAGATCGAGGCGCCGTCGTCGAAATGATTGTAGCGACCGGCTCCGTCGGGCGTCGTGAGTTCATCTGTCTCGGGTACCCACTTCGCGCCAAGCTCTTTCCATTTGGCGTAGATCGCACCCATGATGTGGAAAGCCTCGTTGCGCTCGCTGTTATAGACAAGACACTGGGTCCCAAAGTCCCAGACCCGAGCCGTCAGCGATGCGGGTGCAGGCGCTCCGAAACGGCCGGCGCCGCCCATCGCGTCGAACTTCTTCTGAAGCGCCGCGCGTCCCTTCGTGACCGCAACGCCGGATGCCTTGCCCTTGAACTTGATCTTCTTCGCGGTTGTTAGCGACATCTTCTTTGCCGTTGCGATCGGTTTCGCCTGTGAGGTCGGCATGATCCTGCTCCTGCTTCGGCATCCCCCGATAAACCGGCCGGAAAGATGCGTTAGGGGGGATGCCGTCACCGGCCGGTGCGAAGACGACATCCCCAACCTAGAAATACGGACGGATCGCCAGGTCATTGGATCGAAGGATAATCACGGCGCCTCGTCGCACCTTTCGCTCGGCCTGGCGCTCGCGAAATTCAGCGAATCCTGTCCCGCAGGCGTTTGACGATCGCGAGCGAAGGGCCGGCAGACGGGCCGAGCCCGGCGAGAATTTTCTCGGTGGCCGCAAGATCGGCCCGCGCCGCGTCGAAGCGCCCATTTGCGATTTGCACCGCAGCGCGAGCGCGCAGATAGGGCGCGCTATTATCCGGATCGACGCCGAGTTTCCGGAAATCGCTCTCAGCCTTCGCCAGATCACGGCGGGCTTCGTCGATGCGGCCGCTACCCGCGAGCGCTTCGACGCGCGTTGTCTGGAGCGCAAGACCCGCAGGCGAACCGATACCAAGATATTTCTCGATCATCGGACGCGCTTCGTCGAACGCCGAGAGCGCGTCGCGGTCGCGTCCCAATGCCAGGTTGATCCCGCCGGCCTGCATCAACGCAAAGCCCATCCCGGCCGACGGACCGTAAAGTTCGCGGCGGAGCGATGCGACGCGATTATAGCCGGCCAAGCTCGCCTCAAGATCGCCCCGGATCGCCCGCGTGGTCGCGCGGTGCATCATGATCATCAGCGCCTGTGCGCTCGCTTCCATATTCTCGCGCTTCGCCAGCGCTTCACCCTTGCCCAATATTCGCTCGGCATCGTCGACGCGACCGGATTCGATATAATGGGCGCCAAGATTGGCGTAGCGCGTCAACAGTTCGCGCGAGTTGTGCGCATAGGCCCGCTCAGCCGCGGGAAGATTCTCCTCGAGCAGCTTGATCGCCTCGTCGCGCTTGCCCGCGACGCGCAGCATATAGGCACGCGCGCTCACGACGTCAGCGCGTTCGGTTCGAAAACGCTCGGGATCGGTCCGGAAAACCCGGTCGGCAGCATCGATCAGCGGTCGCGCTTCGTCGACCTTGCCCGTCGACGCGAATATCTGGCCGAGGCGCTGCTGAAGGCGCGCCATGGTCGCGGGATCCTTCTTGCCCACCCCCGCGTCGATGGCGCGGCGCAGAAAGGCCTCGGCCCCCGCGATATCCTCGGTCAACGTGTAAAGGTCGGCAAGCGTGATAACGGCTTCGGCGGTATCGGGATCGTCGGGATCGCTGGTCGCGATGAGGTTGCGCGCACTGGTGTTCAACATGTCGCGCGCGGTGGCCGACTGGATTTGGCCCGCATCGCTGGCATTGCGGAAGAGGATCGTCATCGCATTGAAAGCCGCTTCGGCCCGGCGCAGCTCGGCGCGCGCGATGTCGCGCTCGATCGACGCCCGATGCGCCTGCCACGCGATTCCGCCTGCCCCGGCCAGCAACGCCAGAGACAAAGCGGAACCCAGAGCCACGCCCCATCGGTTCCGCTGCACGAAACGGCGAAGGCGATAGCCTCGCGATCCTGCATGGGCGCGCACCGGCTGCATTCGCTGATGGCGCCGAACATCGTCGGCAAGGTCGGCAACGCTGGCATAGCGGTCGGCAGGGTCGTTGCGCATCGCTTTCAGGACAATTGCGTCGAGATCGCCGGCGATGCGTTGCGGCGCCACGGGGCTCTCGCCCTGTTCCAGCGCGCGCTTGCTCGGCGCCACAGGATCGTCGTGCAGCGCACGTCGAATGAGGGACGCGACCGATCCGGCACCCGCCCGCCATGGGCCCGTCCCCGTCAGCAATTCATGTAAAACCGCGCCGAGCGCATAAACGTCGGTCGCCACCGTCGGTCGGGCATTGCGCAGCTGTTCAGGCGCCGCATAGTCGGGGGTCAGGAGCGCCATCGTCATCGTCCGGTCGCTGGCATCGTCGGCGATCTGCGCAATACCGAAATCGAGCAAGCGCACGCGCCCGCCCTCGTCGATCATGATATTGGCGAGCTTGATATCGCGATGCACGACGAGCCGCGCATGGGCGTAGGAGACCGCTTCGCACAATTCGAGAAACAGGCGCAATCGGTCCTCCAGCGACGCACGATGCCGCGCGCACCATCTGCCGATATCCTCGCCCTCGACATATTCCATCGCCATGAAGGCGCGGCCGTCGTCGGCGATGCCTCCGTCGATCAGTCGCGCGATCCCGGGATGTTCGAGCGTTGCCAGCAGCGCGCGTTCGGATTCGAACAGCGCCGCGCGCGCTACCGCCTCCGGTCGCAGCATCTTCAGGGCAACGCGCTGCTCGAATCCGCCTGCGCTACGATCGGCCAGATAAACTTCCCCCATCCCGCCGCGCCCGATCAGCCTGGCGATACGGAAGGCACCCACGACCGTGCCGGATACAAGGGACGCATAATCGCGCCGCGGTTCGCCCGATAGATCGGCGGGACTGAGATCGAGGAGGCCATCGCCCCTACTCGCATGCAGCAGACTTCGTGCCTGCTCGACGATCAGGGGATCGAGGCCTGCCCGCGTCAGCGCCGCATCGCGATCGTCAACGGGCAGGTCGACAAGTTCGTCGAACAGGCGCCAGATCGCAGGCCATTCGCTCTCAGTGGGCTGCCGCATCGGGCATGCCTATCATCGCCATACTATTTGCATCAAGAAACAATGGCTTCAGTCCCGGCAAAGCCGGTCCTGCGTCTTCGCGGCCCAGGAACATATCTTTCTCCTTCGCCGACGACGTCGCGCAAAGGAGCAGCCGAAGCATCCCATGATCGAATGACGTGAAAAAATCTTCCTGCTGGTGGCCGGCTTTTCCTCTCATTCCTGTCTCCCTTCTTGCAACAGACAAGGAGCAGGACGATGATCCAACATCACCGGAAGCAACGCGCGGATTTTCACGACCGTCCGGGCGGCGGACAAGCGGCGTGGCTGATCGATGCCGAGCGGCGCGTCATCGACTTCAGCGAGGGCGCTGCGGCGGTCGGAGACGATGCCGACATTTTGTCGACAAGCTTCGGCCGCCTTATGACCAGCACGCAGGCCGACATGGTGCATCTGGAGCAGGCCATTAACGCAGCGCGCTGGAACGGAACAGCGACGGCAAAGCTGGGCAGCGGCAAACTGGACATCGACGTCATGCGAATGGGCGGAGATCGTCGCCGCCCACACTTTCTGCTGCTTGCGCGTCGGAGAGAGGAAGAGGAAAGCCAACGAACAGCCGATCGGGCAGCCGGGCGCTTCGGGTTGACCGCCGCCGAGCGCAAGCTGCTGGTCCAACTGCTTGAGGGCCGCGAGCTGAAGGATGCGGCGATCTGTCTGGGCGTCGCCCGCACCACCGCGCGCACCCATCTTCAGCGCATCTTCGATAAAACGGGCGTGCGCAGACAGTCGGAGCTGCAACGGTTGATGGCGGCTGGGCACCACATTTCGGCCGCAGGAGACGCGCGATGCTGACGCCTCCCCGCCCCGCCGTTAATCCGGACAGCGCGATTTTCGTGCGGATGGCTGTCGCCTGCCTTCTGATCGTCATCACGGGTTTCACATGGAATGCCGCCCTGGGACGCATTCTTCCCGGTGTCCTCTCTTTGGCGACCCTTTTGCACCTGATCCTTTTTCTAGGGTGGAACGTCATCGCGATTGTTCAGCCCCTTTTTGCGGGACGAGCGATGCACCACCTCCATCGAAAGATTGGGTGGTGCGCCGTTTTGCTGGCGCTCGGCATGTGCGTCAGCGGTCTCTGGGTCACCACGACCGCGATCGCCGCCGGCAGGGCACAGCCGGCGAACATCTTCATGATGCTGAATATTCTGACGGTCATCTGCTTTGCCGGACTGGTCGGCGCGGCCATGATGATGCGGCGCCGAACCGATTGGCACGGCCGGTTGCTGACCTGTGCGACGATCCTGCTGACAGGCCCCGCCTGGGCGCGCCTGTTGCCGATGCAATCGCTTGGCGGAGCAGGCCTGTTCGCAATCTCCGGATGCGTCATTCTGATCGCCAGCTGGGGCGCCGCCCACGATCGGCGTCGCCGCGGCCGCGTTCACCCGGCCTGGTATTGGGGCGCGGCGACGGCCGCAATCATCGGCCCCCTTACGCCGCTACTCGCCTTCATGCCGGTTTTCGATCAATGGGTCTCGGCGCATCTCGCGCGATGATGCGCGGCAACAGACCGTCCGCTTTTCGGCATCGGGACGACAGAGAGCTGCCGAAGCCTCGACATATGCCCTGAAAAGCTATGAGCCGTAGAGCGCCTCAAAGTCCTGCGCATAGCCGGCATAACTATCCTTCAGCGTCGCCATGTTGAGCAGCATTTCGGCGCACGGCTGCGCAGCACCGGGCCGGAAAGCGCGTGTCCGCGTCCAGGCGCTTTCGGTTCGCCGGCTGCCACTCAGCGCAACGACCTCGCGCTCGATCTCGAAAGCTTCGCCGACGATCAGCGGTCCGTCGAGCAGGCGAATCTCCTGGTCCGCGAAGAGTCCTACCGACGGCCCACGCGCCGAAAATTCTGGGTGGCCCTGATAGCCGAATAGGACGCTGATCATTTCCATCGGAATGATTGGATCGCCGAACGGCGACGAACCGGAATACCAGGACGAGGCCTCGGTGATCCGTTCGAGCTTTTCACGCAGCGAGAAAGGATAGAGCGCGCCCATATGCTGATCAGCCGCCATTTCCGCGGATCGGCGGCCACTCTTCTGGCCGACCGAAATGCCGTGCAGAAGCACCGGCTGTTCCAGCGACGGGAGCCCGGCCAGCCGTTCTTCGAGCGCCGTGGGTCCGGCATCACCCAGCGAGGCCGTCCCCCGCAGCACCTCGGTGCCGTCGCGCTTCTCCATCCAGATGGCAGCGATACCGGACGTCCCGCCCGGCGCGATAAAGGCGCGGACCTCTTCGCCTTCGTAGACGGGGTTCCGATAATGGGCCGACAGGCAACCACGGGTGAACCAGTCGCGCCCGAACACCGCTTCGCCCAGCGGTGCGAACTGGCTGAAGTGCGTGGGGCCCTCGATCGTGCCGCCCTTGAAGCCGAGCTTTTGCGCCGTCATGTCATCATGAATCGAAGCGTGGTCGTCATAACTCTGGTCCGAGAGCATTTGGCGCGGGCCACGCCAAGGACCCGCGAGAGCGCCATTCTCTTCGGAAATGGGAACCAAAAAGGCTTCGGAAGAGAAGTCTCGCATTCAGATCATCCTCATTTTATAGTTTGACTGTCAGAAGCTTCGTGCCGATGATCCTATGGAAAAGCCAGATATTATCCATTAGGCAAGTCAGCATCATGATACAGGAATTCTTTATGGTGGTGCTGTCACACTTTTGGCTGGATCGGATCAAGGGACGGGGGACGCGCCGATGAGCCGGATGCAACCCGATCGCGAAACATTGTTCCGGCAAGTCTGGGATGCACCGCTGCATGAAGTCGCCAAGTCGCTCGGCATGACTGCAGGAGGGGCCGCCAAACTCTGCGACCGTCTGCAGGTGCCGCGTCCCAACCGCAACTATTGGCGGCTTTCGTCCGCCGAACGGCGCGATGCGCGCCCCGCCCTTCTCCCATCGATCAAGGGAGCGGCGCCGGCAGGAAACGAGGAAACGCCCTCCGCCGGGCTGACCGGACGACGACGGCTTCCGATCGAAGCCCGACGCGCCCAGATGCTCGGCATCGCTGGACGCATTTGCCTTGAAGAGGGTATCGACGAGGTCAGCCTGAATCGCGTTGCACGCGAAGCCGGCATTTCGGAAGCGCAGGCGCATAATTGCTTCGCGCGGCGCATCGACATGTTGTCGGCGCTCGCGCGACGCGAGATCGACGAATATGAACGCTCGCGCCGCGGCGTGGTGCTCCGCGGGCGCGACCGCAACACGCAGATCGTCATGTCGA
>JAFAED010000375.1 GCA_023424275.1 Pseudomonadota bacterium
CCTCGACCTCGCTCAGCGCGTCGCCGGCGGCGTCGGCGGGGCGGTCGCCGACGAGGTCGAAGTCCTGAAACCCGTCGTCGGGCGGGGTGATATAGACATGCGGGTCGAGCCGGACATTCGCCCAGCCCGTGGTGGGGGCGAGCCCCTCGACCTCGACCGTCAGCAGCGGATTTTCCTCGTCGCCGCCGATGAAGGCGCTCACTTCGACAATTTCGCGGACCAGTTCGCTCATCACATGGCTCCTGTACGAAAGGGGCGGGACCATCGCTGGTCCCGCCCCCTTGATACGCGGCGCGTGTGACAGATTGAGGAGCGGGTCGGTGCCGCGCTCCTAAACGCGCTTACTGCTTTTCGAACGCGGCGTGGATTTCGAGTTCGACGGCGTCGCTGACATAGGGGATGCCCATATTGATGCCGAAGTCGCTGCGCTTGATCGTCGTTTCGGCCTGGAAGCCGATGGTTTCCTTCTTGTTCATGCCGACGCCCGCGCCGTGGAAATCGACGTCGAGCGTGACGGGCTTGGTCACGCCGTTGAGCGTGAGATTGCCCGTGACCTTCGCCTCGTCGCCGTCGTCGTCGAGGACGACGCTGGTCGAGACGAATTTGGCGTCGGCAGGCGCGGCGCCGAAGAAGTCGGGCTTGCCGCCGTCCTTGCCCGCGCGGAGCAGGTGGCTCGTCAGGCCGGCGCTGGCGGTCGTGACCTTCGATACGGGGATGGTGACGTCGACCTTGGCGGCGGCAAGGTTCGCGGGATCGATGACGAGCGTGCCGGTCACGTCGCCGAAGATGCCGGTATATTTGCTGAAGCCGAGGTGATCGACTTCCCACACGACCATCGTGTGACCGGCGTCGGCGGCGTAGGTGCCCGCGGTGACGCGCGACTTGTCGGGGGCGCCGGGGGCGGAGCCGCCCTGCGCAAGAACGATCGGGGTCGCGACGACGGCGACAAAAGCGGCGGCGGCGTAGGGGAGGATGCGGCGCATGGGAAATCTCCTGTTGGGGAGCCGGAAGCTATGCGATGCAGCGGGATCGCGTCAATAAGCGCAGGAGAAACGCAGCGTTTCGGTTCCGACCGGCTTTTCGGGTCGTCGCAAGGCGCTTGTGCGGCGGCGGCTTTCATGCTGCAACGCAGCAACCACGAAGGCTGGGGGGCCGACGTTCATGGATAGGCTGTTCGTCCGCGAAGCGGGCGAGATCGAAAACGCCTTTTTGGCGGCGCCGTTCGAAGCGGATGGCTGGAACGATGCGCTGCGCCTGTTCGCGCGGCGGACGGGATCGTCGCGCACGCAATTGCTGGGGCTGGGCCATGAGGCGACGCTGTTCAACTTCATGCCCGACATCGATCCCGCCTATCAGCGCGAATTCCTGGAAATCGAGGCATGGCGCCCCGAGGTCAACTGGCGCGTCGCGGCGAGCGGGCGGCCGATGGAGATTTTGAGCGAGGCGCATTACGACGTCGCCCGGCAACATAGCGGCACCGACGATTATGAGGAGCATGTGCGCAAGTGGGACGGCGTCCATGGATGCCAGACCGCGCTGATCGCCGGCGACGGCCTGCTCGTCGGGATGGCAGCGCTTCGATCCGAGCGCGAAGGCCGGACGAGCAAGCGCGACCGCAAGCTGTTCGCGGTGGGGGCGACGCACGCACTGGCCGCAGTGCGGATGCAGCAGGCGATGGCGCAGCGCGGCGCGCAAATGACCGTCGGCGCGTTCGATGCGATCGGCGTCGCGGCCTTCGTGATCGACCGGCACGGCATTGTCGCGGCGTTGTCGACGATGGCCGAGGCGATGGTGGGCGAGGGCGCGGGCGCGGAGGCGGTCTTGCGGCTGCGCCACGGTCGGCTGGGTGCCTTGCGGCGCGACGCCGACGCGCTGTTGCAGGCGGCGTTGGACCGGGCGCTGGCGGGCGAGGCGATGCAGCAGCATTGGATCGCGTCGCCGCACGAGGGCGTGTCGGGGGTGCTGTGCGAACTGTTCCGCCTGCCGCGCCGCGAATGGGATTTCGGGTTCGACCCGCGCGTGCTGGTCGTCGCGCGGCGGGCGGCGGATATACCTGCGGCGCGCGCGACCCCGCTGCGCAGCGCGCTGGGGCTGACCGCCGCCGAGGCCGAGATTGCGCTGCGGCTGGCGAATGGCGAAGCGCGCGAGGACATTGCGACCGGGCGCGGGACGAGCGCGCAGACATTGGGAACGCAGATCAAGTCGATCCTGCGCAAGAGCGACGTCGGCCGCGAGGCCGAGCTGACGGCGCTGGTGAACCGGCTGCTGCGTTAGGTTTCGGCTGAGCGGGAACGGCAGCCGGGAAAGGATACCGGCGGCGGGTCGCTAGCCGCCGATATCCCCCAGCCGGACGCCGCGCCACGGGTGCGTTCGCGCCCGGTTTTCGATTGCCCCCACACAATCAGGCCCCTGTGCGGCGTCCGATATCAGCGATTTGGAAGGCGATCATACCCCGCGCGGGGTATATGCGACGAGCCGAGTTGGATCGGGCGCGCGGCCGATCAGGGCGCGCGGCGCGCCTCGAACCATTGGCGCATCGCGGCGGCGGTGCAGCCGGTGAAGCCATAGCTGCCGACGGGCGAGCAGCTGTTCGGGCGGGTCACCCGCGCGACATTGTCATAGCCCTCGACCGCCGAGGCCCAGCTGCCGCCGCCGACGGGGGCGTCGTCCTTGAGTTCTTCGCGCAATTCCTTCGGCACGCGGTAGCGTTCGGATTCGGGGCGCTGGGCGCAGACGACGATTTCGTCGCCCTGCGGTTCGGGGCAGGGGTCGTCGCCATAGGTATAAAGGACCGAGGTTCGCTGCGGCGGCTGGCCCGACTGCGCCAGGCTGTCGTCCTGCGCAAGCGCGGGCGCGGCAAAAGCAAGCGCCGCGACGAGGGGGAGGAGGAGGCCGGCTTTCTTCGTCATCACAGATCGCATTCCCAGACCCCATGTCCCCTGCAACCGCGATGAATGGCCGCAGATGAACCTAAGCCGAACTGCCCGCGTAACCGACTGGCTTTCTGGCGCGAACCGGGGTGCGACGGGGGACGGCACGGGGCCGATCCCTTTGAGATGGAGATTAGTTTTGAAAAACCAAGCCCTGTTCCTGTTGCTCGCCGCAGCCGTCGCGCCGCTGTCGCTCGTCGCGTTCACGCCGCATGCCTATGCCGCGCCGGTCTATGTCGGCGTCGACGGCGGCAATATCGCCGTCAGCGGCTATGATACGGTCAGCTATTTCGAGGGCGACGGCGTGCCGGTAAAAGGCGATGCGGCGTTCGCGGTCGAGCATGACGGCGCGGTCTATCATTTCGCCAATGCGGCCAATGCGGCGCGGTTCCAGGCCAATCCCGAGGCGTTCATGCCGCGTTACGGCGGGCATTGCGCATGGGCGATGTCGCGCGGCTACCTCGCGCCGGGCGATCCGCTGGCCTATGCGGTGGTCGATGGAAAACTCTATCTGAACTTCAATCAGGAGGTGAAGGCAAAGTGGGACCAGGACCGCGCGGGGTTCATCGCAGCGGCGGAGAAGAATTGGGCGGTGATCCCGGCCGATGCAAAATTTGGCGGATAAGCGGATAGGATGACCCCTCCCGCGCGGGAGGGGCGGCGCGGTCAGGCAAACAGGTCTTTGTAGCCAATGCCGCCCTTGGGGTCCGGACCGTAGCGGTTCGGACCCGGCGTCCCCTCGATACACATGAAGATCAGCAGGACGAACCCCCCGATATAGGGGATGAAGCTGAACAGGTAGAACCAGCCCGATTTGTCCTGATCGTGCAATCGCCGGACGGTGACCGCGATCGAGGGGATGATCGTCCCGACGATGAAAAGGCCCGTGACGACGAGGAAATAATTTTCGGCGAGCGTGCGTTCCTGGCCGACGGGGCTGCCGAAAAAGATCGCGAGGCCAAGGAGGAGGACGATCACCAGCACATAGAGGAGGGTGAACATCCAATATTCCATGCGCTGCGACCGGCCGCTGAAGTCGGCGTAGCGCATGAGCGGCATGAGCATCCAGTCCATATCATTCCCCCATATTGCGCGCGGGAGCCCCATCCCGGCGTCATGGGGTATAAGCGAACGATATTTACAAGCGGTTGATTTCGGAGGGTTTGGTGATGGGCGGCGGCTGTGGGGTGGGAAGCTGCCGTTGAGGCCGTGATCTGATTTCCCCTCCCGCAAGCGGGAGGGGCAGCGAGGCTTACGAGCTTGCTCGTTAGCCGCAGCGGGGTGGGCCTTCTCGCCGTCGCTGCCCACCCCCAACCCCTC
>JAFAED010000389.1 GCA_023424275.1 Pseudomonadota bacterium
ACCAGACGCCGCCACTCTCGTGCTTTCTCCTCTGAAAGCAGCGAGGTCAAAAGATGTGGCTCAAGCATCATCGCCGCAGCGAGGCGGACGGTTCCGCTTGGCGTCGGCCCGGTGACCGCCTTCAGGATCGCGGCCAAGACAGCGCCGGCATCATAGGGTTGCTGTGCTGAGCGTATCCACGCGTCGTCGGGCAAGTTGGCCAGTGCCGGTTTTTGAAGAACCGTTGCACTATCCGCTATCTGGTTCGCGCCAAGTCCGAGTTCAGCAAATGTCCCGTCCGCCTCCATTCGATCCCAAGCCTCCAATACGAGGCGGCGGGTGCGGTATTCGCCAAAGGCACGGATTTCCTTTTCCTTCAGCACGCGGAAGGTTTCCGAGGGATAGTCAGGGCCTTTCACATCCGCGGGGTCTAGGACGTAGCACAGCTCGTTGCGATCGAGGCCATAGGCGCGAGCGTAAAAGGCGTCGAGATCGGCGCGGAGCTTGGCGCGACGATCCTCGTTCCAGGCGAAGGGCAGGCCGTCATGACCCAAGTCTCGCGCAAAGGGAGCGAGGGAATGCGAGGTATAGGTGAGTTCTAGCAACTTCGGGGTGAGGAAGATTAGGCGGAGTTCGGTGAAAAATTCAGGGGACAAGACGGGAAGCTGATAAAGATAGCCGAAGGTGAATGACGTGCCGCCGACCTTTTGTCTCGACGAGTAGTCAACAATCAGGCTCGACAGACAGCCATAGAGTGCAGCAGCGAGCCGGGGCTCCAAAGAACAAAAAATAAGTGGCATCTTATGCCCAACGGCAACTCGTGGAATAATCGTCGGAATAAGCGTTCGCTCGTTGGTCGGCGACGTCACATCACGCCACCCGAGCAACCAGCCTTGCGACCAGCCTTTAGATGCAAGCATTCTGTCAACTTCGTCCACCTTCACCCAATAGAAAGGTTCTGGTTCGAACATCGGATCAGCGTGTTCTGCGTCTGAGGTTTCGGGAAGTACCCGATAGCCTCGATCATCGCCCCGGCTGCCATATCCTGACGCCCGATGGTCGAAGAAGCTCGCCATCTTTGCCTCGTAGAGCGGGACGTATCGGGTTGTTTTCGGGCTGCCCCCGACCAGCGGCAATGACCCTGCTCCTTGACCGTCCACGGCCATTACGCCCTGCGCTGGTCTGATTCCGGGCAGGACCCAGTCCATACCATCACGGACCAACCCATCAGCCTGTAGCTGAGCCGCTGTGCGAAAGAACTCGGAGTCCGAGGTCATGTTGAACAAACCTTGCCGAAACTCGAGACACCACGGGTTGCCTTGCTCGCTGTCCTCTTCGTGGATCAGCACGGGCGCAGAATGGTAGATCTTAGCCGTCAGTTCAGCGTCATAGCGTGACCGGAAGACCGGTGCCGTGCCGGTGTTCGGGTTGATCAATGCGATCTCTGCTGCCGACATGGTGAAGTTGCGTTCCGGTTCCAACAATTGATTCGGATCGGTCAGGAAGAACGCAAACTTGGCAAGAGGTTCGTCGCGCCCGAGTGTCAAAAGGCTGAACTTCATTCTGCTATCGATCGAGGCAAAAAGACCCGCTCGGTTCTCGAAATCGACCAGTTTCGCCAAGCGCTTTTTTTCCACCAGTGCGGCAAAGAAAGGCGCAGTCGTCGAGTCCGTCGCGATGCCGGTCGGGACAATGACACCGGCTCTATCTCGCGCTAGGTTGGCAAAATGCTCAGCAAATAGCGCGTAGGTGTTCACTTTGCCCCGAGCGGTGAGATCGAAGCGGCCGGAAGCACGGGCGAACTCATTCACTGCGTCAGACCCACGCACGGCGGACTGAAATTCTCGGAAGGCATCAGGGTTTTCCAGCTGCAAGGTTTCAATCGCACGCTTGCGGGCCGCTCCAGCTAAAGTGGCAATCTCGGGGTGTCTGGCAGCAAAATACTCTTTCTCTGATAGCTGCATTACCTCCCACGGCGGATTGCCCAGCACCACGTCGAAACCGCCCTGTTGCATCACGTCAGGGAATTCCAGCGGCCAATGGAAGGCGCGGGCGTGGCGGGCAATTTCGGCACGTCCGATCAATGGCCCCCAGACCTGGCCGTCATCCAACGCCTGCCAGACATCGGACGTCGTCGGGATCGTGCTGGAACCACGCGATGCAGGAGCCCCGCCGACCTTTGGCAAAAGGAAGGCCGAGACATAGAGGTCGCAGGCGACCTCAAGCTTCCGGAAACTGTGACTTTCCCGCAGGGTACGGAATGTCCTGTCCTTCGTCTTGATATCGGCGATAGTATCCTCGGTTAGCGCACGAAAGCCGGTATATTCGGTGGCTATCGGGCGCACCGCAGGCAATCTCGATTTGCCGCCGAAGAAGTCCAGCCGTCCCTGACCTGCCTTCGCGTCCTTGTTCGCCCGCAGGTAGTATTTTGCGGTTTCCTTGTCGTCGCCGGTCAACGGCTTGTAGGCAGTGTCGGGAACTCCCTGATCCAGTGCGCTCAGGTCAAAAATCCCCAAAAGCGCATCGCCGCAACGAATCTGCGCGTCAAAGAACCCGAGGGGTTTGCCGGGATCGACGGTTTCGATCCACAATGCCACCTTGGTCAGCTCAACCGCCATAGGGTTGCGATCCACCCCGTGAATGCACTCTCGGGCGACATCCCGCATTGCGTGGCGGAAATCCTCGGACGTCGGCGTGCCATCGGCGCGAATGCGGGCAAGGCGCGTTGCGATGCGGCGGGCAGCTGCCAGCAGGAAGTGCCCCGAACCACAGGCCGGGTCGATGACCGAGAGCTTCAGAAGCGCCCGAGCCGGATCATCCGCCTGTGCCTCGGTGCGATCCAGCACCGGGTCAAGTGCGGTGTCGAGCAGAGCCTGCACGAGGCTGTCGGGCGTATAGTAGGACCCGGTGGTCTTGCGCTGGTTGCCCTTTTTCTCAGCGGTTTCCGAGGCGAAGACGAGGCTCTTTCCATCATCGCCCAACTGTGGCTGAAGCTCGAGAAGGGATTCATAGACGGAGCCCAGTTCCTCGGTTTCCATTGCACGCCAGTTGACCGGGCTCATGCCGGTTTTTCCAGGTAACCATGACAGGCGGTATAGAGCCTCCATGAAGGCGCGGTTGCGCAAGTTCGCCGTTTCCAGATGCGGCAGCTTGTCGGACGAGAAGATGCCGCCAAGGGCAGGAAGCCCGAGCGCCTCCTGTCCTGAAGCGAGGGCGCGAAAGACGACCTTCAGCCCCTCATAACGGTCCCGGTGCTTGTCCCATGTGGCGGCGCGCGCCGCTTGGGTGCGAAGTGCCGTAAGGCTGTAGCCGTCTGCGTAGAGCTTGCGAGCGGCTGGCGTCGCAGTATCCGGATGGAGCAAGTTCCGGTCTTCGGCCACCATCAGGAAGATGAGGCGATAGACGAGGCGCAGTAGCTCGTTGAACCACTCGGTCAGATTGACCTCGCCTGATTTTAGGCGTGATTCGAGGTCGGGATTGGCTTCGAGAAAACCCGATCCCAAGACCTTCAGCGCGGTTTCGACCTGGGCCGCCAGCCGATCACGGGCTGCCTCGCCTTCGCGGGAGCCTGCGTCTCGCCAGCGTTCGAGCGCGCAATCCGTTGCGGGCGTGTCGGAAACACCGAACCGGGTACGATGTATTAGCGACCACAGGACCGCGAAGGAGGCCGCGTCTTCATTTGTGAATATCTGGGTCAGATCGGCCTCGATGTAGGCCGGTCTGGTCAGCGAGGCGTTGTCACGCATCAGCCGGATTGTCGTCCCGTTGGTAACAAGGCCCCAAAGATAACTGTCGTCTTCGTTGAGGTGGTCCTGTAGCGCGAAAGCAGGTGAGCGTGAGCGTTCGACCGAAAGCGTCGGGCTGCGGCGGTCGAGCTTTTCCTCATGGGGAGGGACGATGATGATCGGCACACGGCTGCCGGCAACGAAGGAGAGAACACCCTCCGCGGGCACCAGGTCGTCAAAACCCAGTGTCTCGGCCAGAAATTCGCGCATAAATCGGCGAGTGGCCTCAACCGAAGGGTTCTGCAAGCCGCGGAAGGCATCGAAATGTGACTGGCCAACGCGGAAGGCGGTCGAGATTTCCTCGCGAATCGTAAGACCCTTGCGGATACGGTAGGATCGGCGGGTTTCCTCGTCGTCCTTTTGTGCGGCGATCTCGGCAACCATTGCCGGAGCGATCAGGTTGCCTTCGAGGTTGAGTGAAGGCCAAGCGGACATGTCAATGATGGGTTTGCGAGCCATAGTTCAGATCTCGCTCGGCATCAGAACAAAAAGGCCAATTACATCAGGCGGCAAAACGGCTTCGACGGTTACACGGGAAGCCGCGCCTGCAGCGGCGCGCAAACGGGCATGATCATGCATCAGCTCCTCGGCTCGCTGCCGCACGAAGGCAGTCAAGGGATCTTGGAGAACGGAGGATAGATCTTCACGGGCCTTGCCGATGAAACGCTCGCGTGCCGATTGCGCGAGGTCAGAGGTCGCAGAGGTGTTGAGGAGCCTGCGCGCATCATCTCCGACAGCGATAATCTCGTTGCCCTGGAGCGCGACAAGAGCAGCTTCCTCAGCCAGAAGCAGACGCTCACTGCGGGCGTGGACGGTGAGCTTGAATCGAATGCGCAGCAACGCGAGCCGCGTGAGCTTTTGTACTGCCTCTGTGGGCCAGGCGCCGACACGGCCGATACCAAGTGATGGCAGTGCTTCGGTATCCAGCGAGGCTTCAACCAAAGATTCAGCCAATATAGCGGTCAAAGGGTGCGTTCGTGTTAGGAGCGAAGCGCCCGATGGTGCAGGTTCGGCCAATGCCAACCGTACCGATCCTTTCAAACCATGTTGTTCGAGCCGTTCTCGCAAGCCAGCATCCAAGCCATGGACATGGGCTAGAAGCAGCGACTTCTTGGTTTCCAAGGGAACGCCAAAGCGCGCCATTGCAGCTTCGACAAAGGCGCGCGCATCCTCCGGCGAACCCAGGAAGTTACGCACCTTCGCCCATTCAGGCGCTACCTCTTGTGGCTTTATCGCATTCTGAGCAAAGCGGGCGCGGGATTTCCTCTCATTCTCAGCGGCGTCGCGCCAGCGTGCCTCCATCGCCTTCGTTCCATCGTCGAGGCGAAGGTCCAGCGCCAACTGTTTCACTCCGCCCCGTCGCAGCATCATCGCGGCCATCAACGCATCGGTGACCGGTCCGCGTTCATCCGGCAACGGCACAGTGACGCCTGTCGCTTTGCGAATTTCTTCTGCTTTGCGCAGGATCACCTCGAAGACAGCGCCGTCAATCGCGCTGTCCGGTGAGAACATCATAATCGAGCGAACACGCTCTGCTGGTTGTCCGAAACGGTCCACCCGGCCTTCGCGCTGCTGATGCCGGGTTGGGTTCCAGCACAGATCATAGTGCACGACCGTGTCGAAGATTTGCTGGAGATTGATACCCTCCGACAGGCAGTCGGTAGCGACAAGCAGCAGCTGTCTGCTTTCTTCGCCATCACCGGCAACCATATCGGCGACCCGATTACGGCGCTCGTCCGGCGTTAAAACGCCGGTTACCGCTTCGATTGTCAGCTTCGGGAAGGCACGACGAAGGCCATCGCGGACATAGTCAGCCGTTGCAAGAAAGCGGCAGAACACAACTGGATTGGCGCCCTGTTTCAGGAGCGGTTTCAGGGCATCGATCAGCGCGTCAAGTTTGGGATCAGTTTGCGAGATCAGGGTCTCAGCCTGATCAACGAGTGCAAGAAGCGCTGGATCGGTGGCGAAACTCGTCCCTGGCTCGAGGTCGACGGCATCCTCGTCATCACCATCGTCATCGTAGATTTGCGGCTCCAGCCGGTCGGTCTCGTTGGATACCCGGTTGCGCAGGGCGCTGAGAGCTGCAGCAGGTGAGGAGCCAACACAACGCATCAGCGCCAGCGTGCCCCAGAAGGCGAGCCTACGTTCGTGCACGGTCTCGCCGGCACGGGAAACCACCCTGAAGCAATAATCGAGGACGGCCTCCTGAAAGCCGAGATGCGCCGTCGAAAGCCGGTAGGAGAATTCAGCTGTATCATGCTTCGGGAACGCGCGCTCTTCATGCCATTCCCCTGACACGAGATCGATGCGTCGACGCTGGACAAAATGCCGGGCCAGCCGTTCGCGGTATCGCGAGTCGTCAAAGTCCATCGAAGCGAATGCTGGATCGATCAGCGAAAGCAGCCGGCCGAAGGCCTCTTCATCCCCGGAATGCGGGGTAGCCGTCAGCAGGATCATGCGACGTTCGGTTGCTTTCGCCAATCCAGACAGAAGCTCGAAACGCTGCTGCTTGCCAGCGCCGGTACCGACACAGGCATGCGCCTCATCGACGATCACGAAATCCGGGCACGCTCTAGCAAAACCTTCCCTGCGTTTTTCGGCTTTGATGTAGTCGAGACTGACCACCGTGTGAGGATAGGCATCGAACAGTGTCTGTGACAGCGGCAGGCCACGTTCTAGACGGGCAGCACTCCCCGAAGTAACCGCCACGGCGTCGATGCCGAACCGGGATTTAAGTTCGATTACCCACTGCTCGACCAGGTGTGGCGGGCAAAGAACCGAGAACGCATCGACCTCGCCACGATCCATCAACTCACGCAGGATCAGTCCTGCCTCGATCGTTTTCCCGATGCCGACGTCATCAGCGATCAAAAGGCGCGGCACCTGAAGGCGAAGCGCCATGAGCAAGGGTACGAGCTGATAGACCCTTGGCTCGAACGCGAGCTGCGCGGCGGAGCGGAATGGACCCGCTCCACGGCGGAGTGTGAGGCGAAGGGCATCGGCCAGTAGCGCGGCCTTGGCTTGGACGGTGTGGCGGGCGTTTTCTGGTAGATCAAAGCGCGCAGGTTCGACCGGCATGATCTCCAACAGCGGGTCGAGGATCACGGCATCGCTTTCCCCACCTGAGAGCGGTCGCAGATAGAGTAGCCCTTCGCGAGGTGTCGGAAGGGCAACCCATTCGCGACCGCGAGCACGGACGAGATCGCCCGGAGCAAAATTAACGGTCATGGGCTACTCCTTCAGGGCCGCGATGAATTTAGCGGGAAGCTCTGACCCAACATCTCGCGGCAGCTCGAATAGCGACCACCCCATATCTTCGGCATATGATCGCGCGGTATCACTCAGTGCTTCAGTTGTCGCGGCTACTCGATTACTGCGCCAGACCAACGGAAACTCCTGCTCCCCCAACGTTGCTGATTTGGCGTCCGGCTGTGGGATGCCAGCCTGCTTGAATGCGGATGACCATCCATCCGCCTCGTCGTTCTCCCGGGCCGACGGCACGACATGAGCTTCACCACGTGCCAAGTCGACCAGCATCTGCTTAGCCTCTTCGCTCGTGCGGTCGATCAGTTCATGATCAGGCTGATTAAAGTAGGAGAGCAAGCACCGGTAGCAGCCGCGGACGCAGACAGCATCCGGACTGTCCGTCAGGAGTGAGGCATCACCAGCAGCGATGGCTGCGTCGACGTTGTCGAAATGCATCAGCGTAAGCGCCGCCGCCGCAACCCGGCTAAGCGCCTTCGGATCATCGATCAGCCGATTTAAAACGCCGGCACCGCCCTCGGTGGCTTCATAGGTAAGGATCGAGCGCCGGTTATCGCGGGCGGGCAGAGGCTCACCAAGAACCTCGCCTTCCTCCAGTTGGAACTCCAACTCGATTCCGCGCAGAAGTGCGTGCTGAACAGTAGCAATCGTCGCAGGCTGCAGTTCTTCTGGTTCCTTGAATCGCAAGAGGAGCGCGTTCTTGCGATCGCGGACGATCGGTACGATTCGCACGGGTCTCACAACATCGGGCGGGGTATCGACGTCCGGATCTTCATCGTCAGCTTTTGCCCAATAGCCGGTACGGGGATCGATACTAAAACCGAACACCGTCTGGTCTTTGCGCCGCTTGAGCCCCTTATTGATTCGGCTGATTTCGGCGCTATTGGCATATTGGAGCGCCAGAACCGATGTGTCGTCGCAACGAAACTCGGCCTCTGTTACTTGCGCGCGTCCATCTTTGCGCGGCCAGGAAAATACGGTCTGGATATCGAAACCCTGCCGAACCCTCTCCTCATCATTGGCGGTGATGCGCTCGGCAGGCGCCGCCTCGACATTGTCGATCCGCAGTGTGCGTTGAACTGGAAGCTCTCCCGCCATCGGCGAGTCGCAGGCATGGCAACGCTCGACCTCGCCTTCGTGACAAGCGCCACAATTCGAGCAGATGAAAATGTCCTTGGTTGCCAGCTCTGATCCGTCTCCGGTGCGGACCTCAGGTGGCAGTTTGGCCTTCATGACCCGATAGGCGCGCCCCTCATGATAAATCAGGCTACGCGGTCCAAACTCGGAAATGGCGAGGAAACGTGCACGCTGTAGGAATGACCCTGCTTTGCCTTCTCCGGGCACGAAGGCATAGAGCGGCAAGCGCGGGAAATTGTAGCCCGGGAGGAAGCCTTCGGTCGCCAGATAACGGTAGGAATAGAAGTCTGAGCCGTTAGAGGCTTTGCCTTGCTCCAGAATGGCGATCTGATCGGTTGCCTGAATCTGGGCGGCCTTGTTCTTCTGCCGATCCATTTTCGACAGACCGGCAATCATGGATTTGGCGTTTGCCTCGGCAAGCTGGCTGCGGGCGGAGTGATAGAGTTCTCGCCACCTGTCGAAGGCCACATCAAATTCATCAGGCGCCTTTGTTGCAACCGTCAGGATGAATTCATCCGGATCGCCGAGCCAAGTGGGCTTGATGCCGCCAACCGAGGTAAGGAT
>JAFAED010000489.1 GCA_023424275.1 Pseudomonadota bacterium
CGACAGCACCGGCGCGACACACACGGTCGCCGCAACATCGGCCATCACGACCGCGACCTGCCCCGCAAAGAGCGGCCCGAGAAACGCACGCCGCGCCCAAAGCTCGGCGGCCACGATACGGAACGGCGCATCGGGGCTCGCCTCGACCTCATGCCGATCGGGTTCGCGCAGGAACAACAGCGGCAGCAGGCAGAGCGTACTGATCGCGGCGAGCAGCACATGCGTGCCCCGCCACGGCGCCAGCCCCGCAAGCCAGCCGGGCGCCGCGAAATCGGTAAGCAAGCCGAACAGCCACCCGGTAAGCGCAAAACCAAGCGCGACGCCCAGCGCCTTGCCCAGATTGACGATCAGCATCGCGCGCCCGCGCTGTTCGGGCGCGCAATAATCGGCGCAAAGCGACAGCGCCGCAGTCAGCGATCCGGTCGAGCCGATGCCCACGAGCATGCGTGCCGCGGTCAATAGCCCTGCACTCGGCGCAAAGGCGGTAAGCAAGGTGCCGAGCGTCCACAGCAGCGCCAGCCCGATCGTCAGCCGCACACGATTCCGCCGGTCGACAAGGATGCCGATCGGGATCGAGAAAATCACCATCGGCACCGCGGCGCCGAGTCCCTGGATCAACGCAAGTGCATCGTCGCTAAGCGCGAGTTCGGCCTTCGCGCTTTCCTGGATCGTCCCGAAGCTGCCCAGCGCGGTGAAACCCATCGTCGTGACGAGCGCGAGCAACAGCAGCGGGACGAGCGTCGCGGGCGCGGTCAGGCGCGAAGCGGGCGCGGCGAGCGGTTCGGCGTGCGTCGCCATCAGAGCGCGAAGATCTTGCCGGGGTTGAGCAGGTTTTGCGGATCGAGCGCGCGCTTGATCATCCGCATCTGTCCAACCGCATCGCCCAATTCGGCGACGAGCCATTCCTGTTTGCCGATGCCGATGCCATGTTCGCCGGTGCAGGTGCCGTCCATCGCCAGCGCGCGTTCGACGAGCCGCGCGTTGATCGCCTCGACCTCCGCCATTTCATCGGGTGCATCGGGGTCGATCGAGAAGATGACGTGGAAATTGCCGTCGCCGACATGGCCGAGGATCGTTGCGGGCACGCTCGCCGCGTCGAGATCGACATGCGTCTCGGCGATACATTCGGCCAGCCGGCTCATCGGCACGCAGACGTCGGTCGCCCAGCCGATCGCGCCGGCGCGCATGTTCACTGCGGCATAATAGGCCTCATGCCGCGCGCGCCACAGTTTCGTTCGTTCTTCGGGCAGGTTCGACCAGCTAAAGGCGCTGCCGCCGTTCGCCTCGGCGAGCATCTTCACCGTTTCGACCTGTTCGGCGACATTGGCGGCGCTGCCGTGAAACTCGAAAAACAGGGTCGGCGCTTCGGGATAATCCAGCTTTGACCAGCGGTTAACGGCAATCATTTGCTTCGTGTCGAGGATTTCGACGCGCGCCAGCGGCACCGCGCACTGGATCGACTGGACGACGGTATCGACCGCGCCGCCCAGCGTGTCGAAGCTGCACACCGCCGCCGAGATGGTGTCGGGCACCGGATGCAGGCGCAGCGTCACTTCGGTGATGATGCCGAGCGTCCCTTCCGACCCGACATAGAGCCGCGTGAGGTCATAGCCCGCCGCCGACTTGCGCGCGCGGCGCGCGGTGCGGATCACCTCGCCCTGCAGCGTCACGACCTCAAGGCTCAGCACCGCATCCTTCATCGTGCCATAGCGGACGGCGTTGGTCCCCGATGCGCGCGTCGACGCCATGCCGCCGATCGTCGCATTGGCGCCGGGATCGATGGGGAAGAACAGCCCCTGGTCGCGCAGATGCACATTGAGTTCCTCGCGGCGCACGCCCGGCTGGACGACGCAGTCGAAATCCTCGGCGTTCACCGCGACCACGCGGTCCATCAGGCTCATGTCGAGCGAGATGCCGCCATGCACGGGCAGCGCATTGCCCTCGATCGACGTCCCCGCGCCGAACGGCACGATCGGGATATCGGCGGCGGAGCAGAGCTTGACGAGCGCGACGACATCGTCGGTCGAGGTCGCAAAGACCACGGCGTCGGGCAGCACGGGCGCGAAATGGCTTTCGCTGGCGCCATGCTGCCCGAGCACCGCCTGACCGCGCTGGAACCGGTCCCCGAACCGGTCCTCGAGCGCCCCCACCAGGCTGGCGGGGAGCGGCTTGCGTTCCCCCGAATGCGCCGTTCCCGCCATGGTCAGAACTTCAGGCTCGCGCGCACGCCGTAACGGCGGCGATCGCCGGTGATCCCGAGGTCGGAGGCCGGCAGCCCCGCGAGCGCGAGCGTCGTCTTTTCGATATAGGATTCGAAATATTCGGTGTTGAAGATGTTGTTCGCGAACAGCGCAACCTCGACCGGCCCGGTGCGATAGGCGATCGACGCATTGGTCAGCCAATAGCTGTCGAGGAAGGTCGGCGTCGTCTCATTGAGCGTCGCGGCGAGGCGTTTGCCCTTGCCCACCAGCCCCGCGCTCAGCGTCACGTCGCTGTCCGCGCCGGTCTCGATCCGGTAATCGCTGGCAAAGCTCGCGGTCCAGTCGGGCTGGAAGGTCAGCCGGTCGGACGAAAGAAGGCGGCCGGTCGTCGCCGTATAGGCGCTGTCGTCGGTGATGCGCGCGTGCATCCAGGTCAGGCCGCCGCGCAGCGTCCAGTTCCGCACCGGGCGGACCATCGCTTCGAGTTCGACGCCATAGCTTTCGACATCGCCGGTGTTGAGATCGACGGTGACGAGGCCGCCGCCCGCCGCGGGTGCGATCGAGTTGAGCCCGATATAATCCTTGTAATCGCTGTAAAAGACGCTGCCCGACAGGTTGAAACCAGGCGAGGAATATTTGGCGCCGGCTTCATAAGTCCAGGCCGAGTCGCCGCGATAGGTGCGCGTCGGGGCGGTCGGCGCGTTGAAGCCGCCGCCGCGATAACCGCGCGCGACCGACACATAGGTCATCAGGTCGGGCGTCCATTTGCGCGTCACCGACAGCTTGGGCTGCCACTCGCTCGACTTGATCCGCGCGGTGGGAACGATCGCACCCGACACCGACCCGTTGGCGACGCGGTCCTCATGGTCGTACCGCAGCCCCAGCGCGACTTCCCATCCATCGTTCGGTTTCCAGAATGCCGTGCCGAAGGCAGCGTAGGTGTCTGCGACATTCTTGGCGCGCGTGTTGCGAACGATGCTGATCGGCCCCAGCACAGGGTGGACGAGCGAGATGGTGTCGCGCGCCTGCGCCTGCGCCATCTCGTTGCTGTAGAAGACGCCGAACAGCGTCGAGAACTGGTCCGACCATTCGCTGTCGAGCCGCGATTCGAGCGTCATCGTGCGCAGGCTGTCGCGCGCGACCGTCCGCACGATGTCTGCGGGCCCGAAATCGCCCTCGCCGTCCGGGGTAAAGCCGTTGCGCATGTCATAGGCGCCGATGACACTAAGCTTCGACCCGCCGCCCAGATCGCCTTCGGCGCGCACGTTGATCCCGCGATATTTATACGACACGGCGTTCAGCGTGTTGAATTGGACGATGCGCGAATAATCCTTCGGCCCGGTGACGCGCGAATAGGGCGTGTTCACCCCGTCGACCCAGTCGTAATAGCCCTTGATGGTCAGCGTGAAATCGTCCGACGGGGTGACGCGAAGCGTCGCATTGACCGAGTCGGTGTTGAACGGATTGGCCTTGCCGCCGATCACGCTGTTGCGCAGGAAACCCTGCTGTTCACGGTGCGCCGCGGCGACGCGGAGCGCGACCTTGTCGGTGACGATCGGGCCCGAAACCGAACCCGACACCATCCAGGCATCGTCGGGGCCGGCATAGCTCGCGTTCGCGCGCACTTCGAAATCATTGCCCGGCTGGCGCGTGATGACGTTGATCGCGCCGCCCATCGTATTCTTGCCATAGAGCGTACCCTGCGGCCCGCGCAGCACTTCGATCCGCTCGACGTCGAGCAGCGGGTTGTTGAGGTAAGCGGTGTTCGGCTGGTAGATGCCGTCGATGAACAGGCCGACGCCCGGCTGCACACTCTGCACCAGCGTCACGCCGACGCCGCGGATCGAAACAAAGGCGCGGCCGGTGCCGTCGCTGTTGATGTTGAGGCCGGGCGACAGCACCGCCGCATCGCGCACCGAGTTGAAACCGCGCGCGACCAATGTGTCGCCGTCGATGGCAGTAACCGCAATCGGCACATCGGCCAGCGTTTCGTCGCGCTTGCGCGCCGTCACGACAATGGCGCCATCATCTTCGGCTTCCGCAGCGGCGGGGGTCGCCGCGCTATCCTGCGCGAAAGCGGGCGTGGCCCCCAATGCGGCGGCCAGCACGAACGTCGAAACGGCGGCAATTCGGAACTTTGTCATCAGGCATCCCCAAAAACGGCGGTCTCGGCCGCCCGTGGAAACCTATATGACAGCTTTCAGACCTGTATGAAAGGTATGCACATTGTGCCGATCCGCAGACCGGGTTTGCCGGTCGCGTCGCGCGCCTGCCTCTCGTCGTCACCCCCGGCTTTACCCCGGGTCCCCCGCGGCGACGGCGAAAAGCGGGACCCCCGGGCAAGCCCCG
>JAFAED010000500.1 GCA_023424275.1 Pseudomonadota bacterium
CAGCCGCCCGAGCGGGATGCCGAACAGCGCATAAAAGACCGCGAAGGCGGCGCCGCCCAGGAAGCCCATGTCGCCGTCGGACAGCTTAAGGTCGGCCTTGATGTCGACCGCGAGGATGCTGATGATCTGCCGGTCGATGAAATTGAGGATATAGACGATGACCAGCACCGACAGGACGTACCAGCTATACCCCGTGGCCTTGGGCTCGGGGGGCGCCGACGCGTCGGGCATGACACTCTCGCTGGCGGTATCGGCCATCTGGCAACTCTCTCCCTGACCCTTTATCTCTTATGCATCATGGCTAGCAGAGCCGTGCGCCGGCGCAAGTTGAAGTCGGTTCAACTTTGAAAGGCCCATGTCGCATATGCGCAACGATCGACACGTTCCGAAGCCCGCGATCCTCTTCCTCTGCCTCGGCAACATCTGCCGTTCGCCGCTCGCCGAGGGGGCTGCCCGCGCCGCCTTCGCGCGCGCCGGTATCGACGCGACGCTCGATTCCGCGGGCACTGGCGATTGGCACATCGGCGATCCGCCCGACCGCCGCGCGCAAGCCGAAGCGTTGCGGCGCGGTGTCGACATCTCGGCGCTGCGCGGTCGCCAGCTTCGCCGCGCGGACTTTTACGACTTCGACCTGATCCTCGCCGCCGACGCGACGAATCTGCGCGACGCCCGCGCGATCCGCCCGGCCGATGCCACCGCCGAACTCAAGCTGATGCTCGACCTGCTGTCGGGGCGCCGCGGCGAGGGCGTCACCGACCCCTATTATGGCGCGGACGACGGCTTTGCCGCGACGTGGGACGATGTCGACGCGGTCGCTGCCGCGCTCGTTGCCGAATTTTCGCCGTCCAGCGGATAACG
Organism: Pseudomonadota bacterium; assembly: GCA_023424275.1. Lineage (GTDB taxonomy): Bacteria > Pseudomonadota > Alphaproteobacteria > Sphingomonadales > Sphingomonadaceae > Sphingopyxis. The sequence goes on from JAFAED010000500.1 coordinate 859, forward strand.
CGCGACGGGATGATAGCGCGAGCCGCCATGGCCCAGTTCGCTTTCGTACAGCGTGACATGACCAAATTCGAACGCCGGGCTGGAAAGGTCGCTGTTCAGCGCCAAAAAGGGCGCGACGGGACCCGTTCCGCGGTTCAACCGCGCCAGCGTGACATGCGGCGTAAAGGCGCGCGTTTCGGGAGCAACGCCAACGCGCGCGAGGAGTTGGTCGACCTTGCGGTGAAGCGCTGCGATCGGTTCGCCTGGCTCGACGCCGGCCCAGATCATGTGCGGCCGGCCCTGCCGCTCGAACAGGTCGACCCCCGATATCCGTGCGGTAATGGCGCGCGCATGGAGGGCGCCGAGCGTCGCGGCGATATCTTCGGCCATATGATGATCGACCTCGCCGATGAACCGCAACGTCAGGTGCAATTGCTCGTCATCTTGCCACCGCGCGCCCGAAATTCCGTACATTGCGGCCAGCAACAGCTCGCGGACGGGATGCGGCGGGCGCAACGCGACGAACAGGCGGTGCGTGGACATGATGCCAGCATAGAGAGGCTCGCGGTGCGCCGCGACCCCTAACCGCCAGCAGGGCAATAATATTGCTCTTGTCCGGTTTCGCTTGAAACAGGAAGGGAAACCCCCGATATCATTGCGTACGGCCGGTATGGGCTGGCCGGTTATGGAGATGAAAAATGGCGAATTGGAACGACCCCAATATGGCGGCTTCCGGTTTTGGCGCCGGCGCGAACGCAATGGACCAGGCCGTCGATGCCGGCCTGCGGTCGTACATGCTGTCGGTTTACAACTATATGGGCTCGGGCGTGCTGCTGACCGGCATCGTCGCGATGCTGGCTTACAACAGCGGCTTTACCGCTTCGCTGATCGGCAGCCCGCTGATGTGGGTGGTGGCGCTTGCACCGCTGGCGTTCGTGCTGGTGCTGAGCTTCGGCATCAACAAGCTGTCCGTGCCGGCTGCACAGGCCACCTTTTGGGCCTTTGCCGCCATCATGGGCGTGTCGCTGAGCTCGATCTTCCTGGTCTATACCGACGCCTCGATCGCCAAGGTGTTCTTCATCACCGCCGCGACCTTCGGTGCCATGAGCCTTTACGGCTACACCACCAAGCGCGACCTCACCGGCATGGGCAACTTCCTGATGATGGGCCTTATCGGCATCATCATCGCCATGGTGGTCAACATCTTCATGGCCTCGTCCATGCTGGACTTCGCCATCTCGGTGCTGGGCGTGCTGATCTTCGTCGGGCTGACCGCCTACGCCACCCAGAAGATCAAGGAGAGCTACTCGGCCAGCTACGGCGCCGACGTATTGGCCAAGAACGCCATCATGGGCGCGCTGAGCCTCTATCTCGACTTCATCAACCTCTTCCTCATGCTGCTGCGCCTGTTCGGCAATCGCGACTAGCAGCGCACGATTTGGTTGGACGAAAACCCGGGCTGCGGCTTACAACAGCCGCGGTCCTTTTTTTGCGCCACACCCATGACCGACACCCTGCTGCGCCCCTTCGCCTGGTCCGACGTGCCCGCCATCACGGCGATCTATCGCCATTACGTCGAAACCAGCGCCATCACCTTCGATACCGACGCCCCCGACGAGGCCGGGATCGCCGAAAAATATGCCGGCCTCGTGCGGCTCGGCCACCCGCTGATCGTCGCCGAGCAGGCCGGCCGGGTGCTGGGCTACGCCTATGCCTCGTTCTACCGGCCCCGCACCGCCTATCGCTTCACCGCCGAGGATTCCATCTATCTCGACCCGGCGGCAACCGGGCACGGCCTCGGCACGAGGC
>JAFAED010000511.1 GCA_023424275.1 Pseudomonadota bacterium
CGCTCAGCGAGCCCAATGCTTCCTATCACGGGCTGAAATTCACCGAAGCATTCGGTCATCTCGCCTTCATCCTTGCGGCGCGCACGCTCGGACTGCGCGACCTCGGCCCCGCGCTCGCGCCGATGAATGCCTTCCTTGCGCTCACTGGTATGGAGACACTCGCGCTCAGGATGGAACGGCATTGCAGCAACGCGATCCAGCTCGCGAAGTGGCTGCAAGCGCATCCGGCGGTAAGCTGGGTCTCCTACGCGGGATTGCGCGACAGTCCTTATCACGAACTGGCGCATAAATATCTGGGCGGGCGCGCCGGGTCGGTTTTCACCTTCGGCCTCAAGGGCGGCTACGACGCGGGAGTCAAACTCGTCTCGTCGGTCAGGCTGTTCAGCCATCTCGCGAACCTTGGCGATACGCGCTCGCTGATCATCCACCCGGCCTCGACGACGCACAGCCAGCTTTCGGAGGAAGAACTCTTGCTCTCGGGCGCTGGCCCCGATGTCGTGCGCGTGTCGGTGGGGATCGAACATATCGACGATATCGTCGCCGATCTTGCGCAGGCGCTGGAGACGGTGGCGTGAGGCGCGGCGTTGCGTTTTTTCCGCTGGTGATGCTGGCAGTCGCCGGCGCCCCCGCGAGCGCGGCGAGCGAGGATATCCGTGAGAGCGCATACCGCCCCGATATTTCGGTCGAGCATGTCTATCGCCAGCAGATCGACGACGTTTATTTCACCGATTGGTTCGCGCGCCTCGAAAGCGCGAAGGGGCCCTGGCGCGACGTCTATTTCGAGACGAGCGACAAGTTCGTGAACAAGGGGATCATCCGTCTTAATTGCGACGACGGCGAAGCCGATATCGACCTGACGCTCTACAGCACCGGCGATTATGGCAGCGACGCCGACCGCCGCGAAGTGACGGTGCCCTATGCCGATCGCCGCGCGTGGGCCGATGGCGGTTACGAACCGCTTGCGGGCGAGACTCCGCCGTTCGAATTCTATAGCGCCGCGCTGACGCGCTTTTGCAATCACGAAAAGGGTCGAAATCCATGAACCTCTCCCAAACTGCCCCGCACGACGATCAGCCGCGGACCGACTGGACGCGCGAGGAAATCGCCGAACTGTTCGACCTGCCGTTCGACGAACTGATGTGGGAGGCGCAGGGCGTCCACCGCCGTTACCATGCGCGCGGCGAGGTGCAGCTTTGCACGCTTCTGTCGATCAAGACTGGCGGCTGCGTCGAGGATTGCGGCTATTGCTCGCAGTCGAAGAGCGCCGATAGCGGCCTCAAGGCGACCAAGCTGATGGACGTGCGCGCGGTGTTGCAATCGGCAGCGCAGGCGAAGGATTCGGGATCGAAGCGTTTCTGCATGGGCGCCGCCTGGCGCAACCCGAAGGATCGCGACATGCCCGCGATCGTCGAGATGATCGAGGGCGTGCGCCAGATGGGCATGGAAACCTGCATGACGCTGGGCATGCTCACCAGGGAACAGGCGCAGACGCTCGCGGTCGCGGGGCTCGATTATTACAACCATAATATCGACACGAGCCCTGAGAATTACGAGAATATCATCTCGACGCGCACCTTCCAGGATCGCCTCGATACGTTGGAAGAAGTCCGCAACGCCGGGATCAACGTCTGCTCGGGCGGGATCGTCGGGCTGGGTGAGACGCGCACCGACCGTGTCGGCTTCATCCACGCGCTCGCGACGCTCGAACGTCATCCCGAAAGCGTGCCGGTCAACGCGCTGGTGCCGGTGAAGGGCACCGTGCTCGGCGACATGCTGGCGGACACGCCGCTCGCGAAGATCGACGATATCGAGTTCGTCCGCACGATCGCCGTCGCGCGCATCACCATGCCGAAATCGATGGTCCGCCTGTCGGCGGGGCGCGAAAGCATGTCGGAGGCGACGCAGGCGCTTTGCTTCATGGCGGGCGCGAACAGCATCTTCACTGGTGACAAGCTGCTGACCACGGGCAACCGCGGCGACAATGCCGACGCGGCGCTGTTCGCGAAGCTTGGGATTGTGCCGATGGTGAGCGAAGAGCCGATGCGGATGGAAGCCGCCGAATGATCAGGGCGGGCGCCTCCATCCTGGCGGCGACTGTAGGGGCGCTGGCGGGCTCCCCGGCGGCGGCCTGCTCCATGGACATGCGCCCCGTTCACGAACGGATCGAACGGATCAAGACCGATCCCGACGTCCGGCTGGTCAAAGGCGCCTTCCACTTTGAGCAGGTGCGCGGTGAACCCGTGAACAACCCTGACCTTCCAGGGTGGCTGCAGAATGCGGAGATACTGGGAAAGGTCGAGACGCGCCGGGGAACGGCGTTCGAAACGGTCCATGCCGCACCGGACGAGAGCACGACCTGTTACGTCGGAACCTATTTTAAACCCATAAGCGACGCCTCCGGCATTTTTTACCTGTCGCGCCGAAAGACCGACGGCCGGTACGAGCTGCTGCACTGGGAGGCCGAGAATTTGCCCGCCAAAGCCCAAAAGCCATGACCCGCAAGCCGCTCGTCGCCCTTATGACCTCGGTCCTGCTGCTGCCTGCGTCGTGCGCCCTCGGTGTTACGGCGAACCGGATGCAGGGCGTGCGGTTGGGTACAGTCCCGGGCGAGGGCGAGGCCTTGTGGGTCGAAAATATGCTGTGGATCGGCGCGCTGGCGCTGATGCTGCTGTGGGCGCGGCAGATCAAACGAATCTATCGTCCGGATGCCCAAGCGCCGGCGCCAAAGGAGATTATTGAATGATATTCGCCTCGATGCTGCTGCTGTCCGCGATGGCCGCCGACCCCGAGATCGACTGCGGCAATGCCATGGCGCAGT
>JAFAED010000554.1 GCA_023424275.1 Pseudomonadota bacterium
GCCCCGGAATGACCCTCTTCGCGTCCGCCAAGCTCGCCAGCGGCCCTTTGTCAGCCGCCGGACCGCTTGCCGTTCGGCGGCAAGCGGTGCCCCCTTCCATCGGTCCCGCGCCGCACGGCTAGTTTTAGTTTCGGGCTGCAAAGCAGGTTTGCAGCGCTAATCGCTCGCGGGTCGCTATCAGCATGTCGCATTACCCCGAGCCGGACGACGAAAGGATCGACGATTGGACAATCAAACTGCCCTGGCGGCGGCCCGCGGCGCAGCGGCCCGCTATCTTCGCGAACAGGGCTACGACCGCGAAGCACAGATGGCCGCCGACGGGGATGGCGATGATTTCCAGGAAGTGCGCATGGCAGTGGCGCTCTGGCATATCATGAACCCAACCCCGGCCGCCGCCCCGCCGACGCGGCGGCACGGACGGCGGATTGCCGGAGAAGAATGCTGACCACTCGCGTGCCGCCTCGCCGGTTTATTTGCCTGCGGCGGCATCCTCGATCATCGAAGCCACTTCGCCGGGATGCGAAATCATCACCACATGCGAGGCGCCGCTGACGACGACCGTCTCGCGCGATCGCGCGCGATCCGCCATGAACTTCAGGACAGCCGGCGGAATGTTGCGATCGGCCGACCCATAAATTGCATAGGACGGGACGCTCTTCCACGATGCGACACCGGCCGCTTCGGCAAGGGCGCTCTGGGTGACCGGTCGCTGGGTTGCGGCCATCAGCCGCGCTTGCTCCGCGGGCACATCAGCGGCGAACTGCTGATGAAATTTGGCCTGGTCGATGTAGAGATCGGCCATGCCATTGCCGAGCATGACGGGCGGCGCCAGAGCGTCGCCAAGCGTGCTTCCCGGGAACTTCCCCGAGAGGCCGAGGCTCGTCTCGCCGGTGTCGGGCGCGAAGGCCGACACATAGACGAGCGCCTTCACATTCGCATTTCCATTGGCCGCTTCGGTAATCACCGGTCCGCCGTAAGAGTGGCCCACGAGGATCACAGGGCCGCCGACCGACTTGACGATAGCCGATACCGCCGCCCCGTCACTGGCAACGCCGCGGAGCGGATTGGCCGCTGCGATCACCCGGTAGCCGTCGGCCTCGAGCCTGGTGATGACGCCGTCCCAGCTCGAGGATCCCGCAAAGGCGCCATGAACGAGGATGATAGTCGGTTTGGGCGACGCGGCGGTCTGCGCCGTCGCCGTCCCGGCAAGGCTCAGCGCCGCGGCAAATGCGAGGCTCTTGATCAGGTTTCGCATGACAAATACCTTCCAGGGCGGCGGGAGTACCGATGGAATGAAACTGGCCCTCCCCGCGACCGCTGTCGATCATACGCTAGTCTGGGGTCCGAATACGAAGGACCACACCGATTACGGATCAAAGGCGGACCTTCACGCCCACCCTTACCGAGCGCGGCTCGAGGACGCGGCTCACGCGCCCCTCGGGCTCGACCCCCGGCAAGTAGGTTTCGTAATAATAGGCGATATCCTTGTCGCGGCTGTTCAGAATGTTGAGCAATTCTCCGTATATCTCGAAGCGCTTGCCCTTCCATGCCGCCCGTGCATTGACGACCGTGCTTCCGCTGTCGCGTATCGAGCCCTTCTCGACCAGCGGATAAGGGCCAAGGTGGCGCAACCGGACACTGCCTTCCCATCGGTCGAAAATCGCTGAAATTCCGACGGATGCGGCATTTTCGAATGCGTTCGGAATATAGTCTCCGTTCACGTAGCGCGCGTGGCTCGCCGTGTAGCTCCCGTCGATCGCGAGCCACGAGAAGGGTCGCACGAAACCCACCAGTTCATAGCCATGGCGCTTGCTTGCCCCGCTGGGTTCGACCGAATTGGAGTCCCCCACGAAGCGCAGTTCGCTCCCGACATTCAGCCACCAATAGGTTGCGCTAAGGCTCCAGCCAGGTTTCTGGAACCGGACGCCGACCTCCTTGCCGGTTCCGCGTACGAGCGTCGGAACCGGAGCATCGACGTTCTTCGCGCCGCGTACATCGTTTGAATGGAAGCCGCGCCCCCAATTGCCGTAGAGCTCGAGCCATGTCGCGGGGGCATAGGCGAGCGAGAGCTTCGGCGAGACGATTGCGTCATGCCCGCTCCCCTCGCCAGCCGCGCGCGCGGCTGCGTCGCGGCCGCGCACGTCATAGCCGTAATAATCGCCGCGAACGCCCGCGATCAGGCGCAATCGGTCGAGCGGCTCCAACTCGGCCTCGCCGAACAGCGCAGCCGACCCCTCGCTGACCCGGAAGCGCCCGAGAGACGCGACGAAGTCGCGGCGATCGGTCCGGTAGACGCCGACATTGCCGACATGGTCGTAGCGGGCCTCGCCGCCGATCGTGATCCTGAGGCTTTGATCGAGGTTCCAGCTGTGGCGCCCGGTGCCGCCGATAATCCATCTCCGGTCGAATTGTTCGATCTGGGCGCTCCGACCGTCCGGCTCCGCATAGGTGGGATTGGAAAACATGCGCCAGTCGTACACCTGCGCGTAGAGGTTCGCGCTCCACGATGGCGCCTCGAGCGCAACATTGCCGATCAGGCGCGTCGTGCGGCCGCGTGCCGACGGATCGGGCGAGCAGAATATCGTCGGGCACGCCGCGGTGCCGACCGCATTCTCGGGTATTTGCTCGGTTGGCCGCCAGGTCGCGTGATAGGCCTGCAGACTGGCAGCCAGCGAGACATCGCCGATCGGCCGGGTATATTTCGCGAAGCCCGCGATGTGCCGAAGATGTTCGGGCAGCTGCCAGGGACCGTCATAGGCTTTCGCCTCCGCTACGAGCGTCAGCGCATCGTCCTTGCGGCCAGGGATCGTCCCCCCCGCTGCCAGCCGGCGCCAGCCGTAGGAACCGGCCTCGAGCGATACCCATGGCCGGTCGATCCGGTCGATCGTGCGGAAATAGGCGGCCCCGGCCAGGGCGAAATCGCCGCCGTCGGCCCGGTATGGACCTTTGCGGAAATCCTCGCGCGCGATCGTCTCGGGGATCAGTCCGTTGAGGTCGAGATAGCCCTGCCCATGGCCGTGGCTGCGCAGGTTCATCTGCACCCCGTCAATATAGGCCGTGAAATCGGTCCCGTGATCGAGGTTGAAGCCGCGCAGAAAATACTGGTTCGCCTTGCCGCTCCCCGAGTGCTGGGCCGCGACGAGCCCCGGCACGGCCTCGAGCAGTTCGGCGACGCGCAGCAAGGGGCGCACGAGAAGGTCGGCGTCGCTGATGCTGCCTTCGCTGGCGGCGTGCGCCGAGCCGATCTTCGCCTCACCGCGTCCGAACACCACGATCTCGGAGACGGACCCGGCATCGGCTTCGGCGCCAGCTTCAACAGGCAAGACCTGTGCGTGGGCGGCCATCGGCGCGGCCAACGCGCATCCGCTCGCAACCGCGAGATGAAGCTTGTGATGACACATGGCTCAGACCCTCCAGGGCGCGGCGCGGATCACGGCGCCGACTGGCGGGCTGGCAGCTCCCGGCCGGACGCTCGCTGTTCTTGAATTCGGCATGACTGGCTTCCTCCCATTTCGTTCGGAGGGAGGTTGCCGGAGCGAGGTTTGGCCCGCCATTATACGGTGTCAGGCGGCGCCCCATACCATGGTGCGGACTCGGGCAGCGTTGGTAGGAGCGACCCCAGAAATGCCCGGCCGGTCAAGATTGACGAGGCAAATCAAGGCCGCCGACGTTCGAGACGATAACGCGGCGGCCGAGACCTGCGAACAAGCGGCAGGGCCGCTTTCGCAAAAGGAGAGTGTTGGGCGATCAGACGCCGCGATAGACGAGCGTCGTGAAGAGCGCCGGGCTGATCACCGCCTGCCCCCATTTCGCGTCATATTCTGCGGTCGGAGCCGCGGCGATGATCTCTTCGAGCGACTTGCCCTCGCGCTTCATCGCGGCGACATTGTCGCGAATGGCGACGAGCATGTCGCGATATTCGACAAGATCGGCCGTCCCGCCAATGGGGCCATGACCCGGGACCACGATCGTATCGGGACCGGTCATCGCGATATTGTCGTTTGCAGCGCGGATCATGCCGTCGATGCTTCCGCCCGCCACATAGTCGATAAACGGATAGAGGCCGTTCCACCAGGTATCGCCGGTCGCAAGCACGTCGGCTTTCTTGAAATAGACCGACAGGTCCCCGTCGGTATGCGACGAGGGATAATGGCGCATCCGGATCGTGTCGGCGCCATATCCCATCGTCTTTTCCTCATCGACCATCAGGGCAATGCGGCCACCGGCAGGCTCTGGTGCGAAGGTGTGACCCCATTCCTCGACGCGGATCGTCTGCGTCAGATGCTTGGCGGTGTTTGCCTGGCCGATAAGCGTCGCGCCGTCGCCG
>JAFAED010000561.1 GCA_023424275.1 Pseudomonadota bacterium
CCCGCCCGCGCGGCTTCGATCGTGGCGTTGAGCGCGAGCAGGTTGGTCTGGCCGGCGATCTCGCGGATCAGGCCAAGGATCGATTCGATCGATTCGGCGTGGTGCGACAGCGTCGCCGACATGGCGACGGCTTCGCCCGCCTGTTCGGACGCGCGCGTCGCGACGCTGGCCGATGCTTCGACCTCGCTGCGCGCATCCTCGATCGCGCGGATCAGGCCGGCCGCGGTCGAGGCGGCTTCGCGCATCGCCATCGCCGATTGTTCGGATGCGGCGGCGACTTCGCTGGTCTTGGCGATCATGCCCTTTGCCGCCTGGTCGGCCGAGGCCGCCTGTCTGGCAAGCTGGTCGCGCACCCCGTCGGTGTCCTGCACCAGCGAGGCGATCGAGCGGTCGAAATCGCCCGCCAGCGCCTGTCGTTCGCTCGAAAAGACAGCGCGGTCGAGCTTGTTCGCATAACGCTGCATGATGTCGAATTCGAGCAGCGCGAGGCGGTTCACCGCGCTCGTCAGCCGCGCCAGCCGTTCGGCGTCGCCCAGACAGGCCTCGACGACATATTCGATGGTCAGCCGCTGGCTTTCGGCGATGCACGACATCACCGATGCGAGCGGCAGTTTCACGCGCCGTGCCATATGCGCATTCTGGCACGCGATCGTCGCGACCTCCTGGCCCGCAGCATCGGCATATTTCGTCCGGGTATGGCGCGCGCTGCCGCGGATATAGGATTCGAGCAGGTCGCCCTCGACCCGGCGATCAACGCTGGGGAGTGCATTGAACGCGGTCCAATAGGCGGCGGCAATCGCGTCTTCGCGGCCGGCGATGATATTGTGGATTTCGGCGGCATTGGCGGCGAGGCGCCCGTCGAGATCGTAGAGGGGAAAGCGATCCGCCATCGGCACAGGATCGATCTGCTGCTTATGAATCGGATTTTCCTTCACCATGATCCTGCTTCCCTGATCGATCCGAATGGATGCGCGTGTCTGCCGCCCGCATGCATCCTGCGAAACTGGTGAACGGGATATGCGATGAAGTGGTAAATTCGGCGTTAACCGGCGGACGCGACCGGATAGCCTTCGAACGCCTTGATCGTGCGCAGCGCAAAGGCGCTGTGCATCGCGGCGACGCCGGGCAGGCGCGACAGGCAATGGCGGTGCAGCCGGTCGAAATCGGCGACGTTGCGCGCCGCGACGCGAAGGCGATAATCGGACGCGCCCGACAGCAATTGGCATTCGAGGATTTCGTCGAAACTCTTCACCGCGCTCTCGAACGCGGTCAGCGCTTCCTCGCTCTGCGATGTCAGGCTGATGTCGACGAACACGTCGAGCCCGAGGCCGATGCTCTCGGGGTTCAGCCGCGCGGTATAGCCGGTGATGATCCCTGCCGCCTCGAGCGCGCGGATGCGCCGATGGCACGCCGAGGCGGACAGCCCGACCGCCTCGCCGAGCTCGGCGGCGGGGCGCGGCCCGCCACGTTGCAGCAGGTCGAGCAACTTGGTGTCGATTCGATCAATCATTGTGCGTCCTTGGTCAATTTCGCGCAAAAATCATGCAATATTCTCGGCAACTCGCTCGCGATATGCAAGCACCTCGCGAAGCGTTTCTGCTAAAAGCGCCGACAAGTTTTCGGCGGCCGCAGTCGATCGCCGATAACATCCAATATTCGGAGAGCGACCATGATCATCGGCACCCCCAAGGAAATCAAGAATCACGAATATCGCGTCGGCCTGACCCCCGAAAGCGCGCGCGAACTCGTCGTCCACGGCCACCGCGTCCTCGTGCAGACCGGCGCGGGCGAGGGCATCGGCGCGCACGACCGCTTTTACGAACAGGCGGGGGCCGAGATCGTCCAGAGCGCCGAAGAGATTTTCGCGACCTGCGAAATGGTGGTCAAGGTCAAGGAACCGCAGGCCGTCGAGCGCGCGATGCTGCGCCCCGGCCAGATCCTCTACACCTATCTCCACCTCGCGCCCGATCCCGAGCAGACGCTGGACCTGATGAAATCGGGCGCCGTCTGCATCGCTTATGAAACCGTCACCAGCCCGCACGGCGGCCTGCCGCTGCTGAAGCCGATGAGCCAGGTTGCGGGCCGCATGTCGATCCAGGCCGGCGCGACCGCGCTTGAAAAGGCGCATGGCGGCCGCGGCGTGCTCCTCGGCGGTGTTCCCGGCGTCGCGCCGGGCAAGGTGTGCGTGATCGGCGGCGGCGTCGTCGGCTTCAACGCGGCGCAGATGGCGGCGGGTCTCGGCGCCGACGTCACCATTCTCGACCGCGATCCCGAAGTGCTCGAACGCGTCGGCACCTTCTTCGAGGCACGCGCCAAGACGCGCTTCTCGAACCGCGCGAACCTTGCCGAATGCGTCGCCGAGGCCGACCTGGTGATCGGCGCGGTGCTGATCCCCGGCGCCGAAGCGCCGAAGCTCGTCACGCGCGAGATGCTCGGTACGATGCGTCCCGGCTCGGTGCTCGTCGACGTCGCGATCGACCAGGGCGGCTGTTTCGAAACCAGCCATGCGACGACCCACGCCGATCCGACCTATGTCGTCGACGGCATCGTCCATTATGCGGTCGCGAACATGCCGGGCGCGGTCGCGCGCACCAGCACCTATGCGCTCAACAACGTCACCCTCCCGCACGCGCTGCGCATCGCCGACCTTGGCTGGAAAGAGGCTTTGAAGCGCGACGTGCATCTTGCGCAGGGTTTGAACGTTTGGAATGGTAAGGTGACGTTCGAGGCCGTAGCCGAAGCGGTCGGAACCGATTATGTGCCTGTTGATCAGGCGCTCGCCTGACAACAAGGATAAACGAGACGATGACCGACCAAGTGCCGCCTCCCCCGCCGCAAGACGACGAACAGGAAGAGAATGAAGTGCTGCGCGCCGCGCGTGAGCGCCAGCAGCAGCGCGAAGCTGCCGTGGCGGCACAGGCTGCGGATCAG
>JAFAED010000572.1 GCA_023424275.1 Pseudomonadota bacterium
GTAGCCATATTCGGCGCATTTCAGCATCCCGCCGAGCAGCATCTGATCGACCCAGTCGACGCCCTGCCGGCCCCGCCAGTCGGCAATCGTGCGTTCGCGGTCGTTGATCGCGAGGATCAGATAGGACCGCGACCCGCTCATCCGCTGTGCCGCGATCGACGGAACATAACCAAGCTTGTCGATCGACGCCTGGACGCGCTCCTTCATCTCGGGCCGGACGTTGGGCTCGTTGTTGATGACGCGGCTTACCGTCTGCAGCGACACCCCCGCGTCCGCTGCGACATGCTTGATTGTAACCGACTGCCGCCGACGCCCCATTATCTTTCCCGGTCCCCGTTCGTGCCATCGTCGCTAACGGCATCGTCGCCACAATGCCAGCCACGAACCCACATCGCTTCCACAATATGCCGATATTCCCGGCGAGCGAGGTTCATGCCGCCTTCGGCTCTTCGGCACCGCAATAACGCGCGACATAGGCGTGATGCTCGGGCAGCGTCGCGACCGTCTGTGCGATATTGTCGCGGATCGACTGGAACAGGCGCTCGACCTCGTCATCGCGCAATTTTGCAGCGATCGGGTGATAGCTCTGCGGCTCGATCCCCTGCCCCATCATCACCTGAACCCAGCTATTCTCCGCGAACAATTCCTCATTCTTGCGGAATACGCGGCCGGTTTCGCGGAACAATTCGATCTTCTGCTGCAATGAATCGGGGACAGGCATATTCGCGACATGGCGCCAGAAGGGGCTGTCGCGGCGATTGGTCGCCTTGTAATGCAACACGACGAAGTCGCGGATCTGCTCGATGTCGGTGCGCTGCTGGTCGTTGAACTCCTGCGCGTCGCGCTCGCTGACGCGGCCGTTCGGCATCAGCCTGATGAAGCGCAGCACCGCACGCTGGATCAGGTGGACCGTCGTCGCTTCGAGCGGTTCGACAAAGCCTCCGGCCAGCCCGACGGCAACGCAGTTGCGGAACCATTGCTTGCGCCGCACGCCGCCCTTGAATTTGATGTCGAACGGTTCGATCAGCGGCTCGCCGACGCTGCTCATCAACCGATCATAGGCCTCGTCGCGCGACAGATAGCCGCTCGAATAGACGATGCCGGCGCCCATGCGATGCTGCAGGGGGATGCGCCACTGCCATCCGGCGTCGTGCGCGATCGCCTGCGTATAGGGCATCGGCGGCCCCAGATGTTTCGACTGCACCGCAATCGCGCTGTCGTTGGGCAGCCAGTGGCCCCAGTCCTCGCACCCCGCGTGGAGCGCGCCATCGATGAGCAGCCCGCGAAACCCGGTGCAGTCGACGAACATGTCGCCTTCGATCCGCCGTTCGCCGTCGAGATGCAGCGCGGCGATGTCGCCGGTCTCGCTGTTCAATTCGACGCGCGCGATCTTGCCCTCGACGCGCTTGCAGCCGTCGGCTTCGGCCAGCTTGCGCAGGAAACGGCCGTAAAGCGTCGCATCGACATGATAGGCATAATTCATCCGGTCTTCGGGCAGGTGCGCGAACTTGCCCTGCATCCCGGCGACCAGCTCGAGGCAGTAATCGCTATACGGCTGTTCGTGCCCGCGTTCGCGCGCATTCAGCCAGAAATGCTGGAAACCCGCGGACCAGTGATCCTTACCCGACAGGCCGAAGCTGTGAAAATAGCTGTCGCCGTCATGCTTCCAATTGTCGAACAATATGCCCAGTTTGAACGTCGCCTGCGTCGCGCGCATGAATTCGGGTTCGGGGATGCCGAGGATACGGTTGAAATTGACGAGCGGCGGGATCGTCGATTCCCCGACGCCGATTGTGCCGATCTGCTCGGATTCGACGAGCGTCAGGTCGACCGTCTCGCCCATCGTGCGCGCGATTGCCGCCGCCATCATCCAGCCGGCAGTGCCCCCGCCGGCGATCACGACGCGCTGGACCGGTTTCTTGTCGCTCATTTACTCAAAGCCCTCAGCAAGAAGGCGCGCAGCCGCCCCGCCGTCTCGGATGTGAGCGGGGCGAGGATGCTGCGCGCGGTTTCGGGAATATGGTCGGTGACGCTGGCGTCATTGTCGAAGACATAATGGTCGAATTGCTCGCGCCAGATCGCCTTGTCCTCGGGCGGCAGGTCGCGGATCGCGAGGATCGCATGGTTCAGCGCCGCCTGCGGCTGCCCCAGCCAGCCCGGCGTGCGGCGCCACCAGTAATTCACCAATATGTTGAAGTCCGCGAGCCCCTCGACATGGTGCCACCACATCGAGGGGATGAAGATCGCGTCGCCGGGTTCGAGTTCGACGGTTAGCGCCTCGGCCATCGCATCGACGAAACGCGGATGCGCGACAAGGTCGGGCGCATCGAAATCGACCATGCTGACGACACGTCCCGCCGGCGTATTATCGATCGGCCCCAGATAGAGGTTGCGAAAGGCCCCCGGCGGGAACAGCGTGAAGCGGCGGCGCCCGGCAGCGCAGCACGCCAGATTGTCGGGAAAATCATTGTGCGCAGCAATTTTGGTGCGCGTGCCGATCCAGATGCTTTTCAACGGATCGCGGTCGCCGAGGTCGATCGGGTTCGCTTCGTCCAGCCCATCGAAATGCGAGGGGATGTCGATCGACGCCAGGTAGACGGTCCGGCTTTCGCCGCGCTCCTCAGCGGTATCGATACCACCGAAAATGTCCGCAAGCTTTCCAGTGCCGATACGGAAATTCATTTCCATTTCGGCATCGTAAAACAGCCGCCCGTCGTGTCCCGGCGGCCCGATCGACACTTTGAACGGCCGCTCGCGCGCATGATCGAGCAGATAGCGCCTGGCCTCGCGCGCCGAACGCCGGCTGGCTTCGACGAGCGGCCAGTCGGCGACAAGCCCGCGCAGGACAAAGGGCTCGCGCGCGCCTTCCAGCAACGCATCGAGCCCCGCCCCCTTGTTCCATTCGCGCTCGGGCACCAGCGCGAGGCGGTCGTATATGGCGCGGTCGCGCTCAGCCACCGGCCAGCCTGCGGTTCTTGCGCGCGACGAGCACCGACAATTGCGAGAGCGAGGCGAGCGCCATGAACATCGGCATCAAATGCCCCGCGGCGTGCAGCGCGCCGATCGCCTCGCCATCGAGCGCGCGGAGCTTCGCCTCGTCGATGATGTGGAAGCCGACGAGCGAATGGATCGAGCCGTCGTCGAGGGTGACTTCAAGGCTGAACGGTTCGAGCAGGTCGTAAGCAAGCAGCGCGTCGTAAAAAGCGCCGCTCTCGCGATAGCCTTCGTCGAGGTCGCCGAGACGTCCGGCGATCTCGTCGAGATAGGGTGTCGCCATGCCGTCGACATCGAACAGCCTGACCCCTTCCCCCGTCGCAGCGATGCGTGGATGGTCCATGTCGATATGGACCTGCCCCGGCCCCTCGCCGCTGGCGGGGCGGCCGATCAGGAACGGCTGGATCGCCACCGATAAGGGGCGATAGCGCGCGTCCCAGCGATCGCCGTCGAGGAACAGATTCTCGCCGCTCTGGAAACCGAACATCGCCAGCGCGGAAAAATCCTGGCGGCCGGTCTCGCGGCGGAACAGGATCGGGAAATGCGCCTGGACGCGGCGAAACTCGCTCGGCACGGTCAGCGTCGCCATGATGTCGTCGCCCAGCTCCGCGCCCGCATCGGTCCGGACGCGCAGTTCGCGGTGGGTCTTGTTGTCGAGGACGGCGTGGCGGGTCATCAAATTCCTTTCCTATCGCGCGACGACGCTCGGGGCGTCGGGCGCGAGAGCGTCGAGATAATCGCGATTGGCGGGCAGCGCAGCGGCAAGCGCACGGGCGCGCTGCCGGGTTTCGGCGAGCAAGGCGGCCGCCCGCTCGCTTGCGGGAAGCTGCGGCGGCACCGGATAGCCCATGCCGTAGAGGATATATTGGTGGCTTTCGGCCGAGAAAATCTCGTCGACGCGCGGGAAATCCCATGCCGACGGCGGCTGGTCGCGCCACAATTGCAGCATCGCGGCAAGGCGCGGCGGCATATGCGCCGCATCGCGCTGCGCGAGCCAATAAGGCTCTTGGCGCCGGCTGAGCGCGTAGTGGAGCTTGAGAAATTCGACGATACGATCCCAGCGATAACGGAACAATTCGTTGAAGCGCTCGGCGTGGATCGGCATCGCCGCGCGCTTCGCCGGAAAATTGTCGATCAGTGCCTTCAGCGACAATTCGATCATCACGATCGCCGATGCCTCGAGCGGTTCGATGAACCCGGCCGACAGCCCGATGGCGATGCAATTACCCTCCCAAAACCGCGCACGGTGGCCGGTCGGGAAGGTCAGGCGCCGTGCCGGGAC
The DNA here is from genome assembly GCA_023424275.1 of Pseudomonadota bacterium. GTDB lineage: Bacteria > Pseudomonadota > Alphaproteobacteria > Sphingomonadales > Sphingomonadaceae > Sphingopyxis. Next base: position 4,277 of record JAFAED010000572.1, read on the forward strand.
GTCAGGCGCATCGGGAAGAACCCGGCCGATATAGGCGCGCAAAACCTCTTCGGCCGCATCGTCGTCCATGAAACGACTGGCATAGACACAGCCGATACCGCGGCGCCCCGGCAGGCCGATGTCCCATATCCAACCGGCGGCGTGCGCGGTTGACACCGTCTGCGATGCGATCGGACTGCCAGGCACCACCGGCACCTGTGCCGCGAGCGCGCGGTCGTTGAACAATATGTCGCTACGGTCGATCCACTCGACGCCCAAATGCCCGCCGATCAGCAGCGAAGCATGCCCGCTGCAATCGATGAACAGATCGCCCGCAATATGGCCGTTCCCGCGCGTTGCGACCGATGCGATGCCCCCTTCGCCGTCGCGTTCCACATTGACGACATGGTCCGATATATGGCGCACGCCGAGCAGTTGGACCGCATGTGCGGAAAGCAGCGCCGCGAACTTGCCCGCATCGAGATGATAGGCGTAATTCGCCGCCCCCTGATAATCGGGCATCGCGCGCTGCCGCGGCGCGAGATCGGACGCGCACACATGCGCCTGGGCGGTCATCGCCGCCGCAAACGGCAAATCGGGCGCCCCCGCCTGCCACGCGCCGAGCAATTCGGCAGTCGGCGCTGCGGGCGGCGACGTGAAGGGGTGCAAATAGCGGTCCCCCTCGGCACCCGTCACCCAACCGTCGAAGCGCGACCCCTGTTTGAACGATCCGTCGCAGGCGGTCAGAAACTCCGCCTCGCCGATCCCGATCGCCGCCAGCGTCGCGCGCATCGTCGGCCAGGTCCCCTCGCCGACACCGATCGTCGGGATATCGGGCGCCTCGATCAATATGACGTGGAGCTTTGCGGCGCGCGGCGCACTGGCGAGGAGGCAAGCCGCGAGCCAGCCGGCAGTGCCGCCGCCCACGATGACAACCCTCTCGATCGCGCTATCCATTGCTGTCGATCCTAAGCCAGCTTGCCGCCGTCGTCACGCAAAAGAGCCGCGCCCGAAAAGGCGCGACCCCCTTGCCTGCGACCCAGCGGAGTTGGCCCACCGCCTTAGAAGCTGAACCTGACCCCTGCCGCATAGCGAGCAAAGCCGGGCTGTACGAAGCTGACGTTATTCTTGTGCCGAAGGTGCCCGCGCCGGCCTTCGCCAGTCAGGTTGATCGCCTCGGCGAACACCGTGAAGCCCGGAATGAACTCATAGCTCGCGCTGGCATCGATCTGCCAATATTCCTCGACGTAGAAGGGATTGGGCCCCGTCCCCGAAAGGAATTTGTCGCGCCAGTTCCAGGCGACGCGCGCCTGCAACCCATTCTTGTCATAATAGGCGACCGCGTTGGCGCTGTCGCTGAGGCCGGTCAGCGCGAACTGCGGCACCGACGACGGCTGGGTATTGTCGTACGTCGCGTCGCCGTTGACGATGGTATAGTTCAGGATCACGCCGAAACCCGTGTCCCACAGACTATGCTGGAGCGCGAACTCCCAACCGTTGAGCGCAGCGGTCTGGTCGCTGTTGATGGGCGTCGTAATCTCGAAATTGACGAGCGGATCGCCCGGCGCCGCATTGATGACGTTGCCCGTGACCGTGTTGGGGAAGTTCGCGATGATATATTGGCGAATCTGCGCCACGGTCGCATTCGCGCCGAGCGCCGCCAATGCCGCATTCCAGCGCGGCCCGCCGTTCGGCGTGGTCAGCCCGAACGCATTGGAGTCGATGCGGGTCGAGGATATGAAGTTGCTCACATCCTTGTGGAAATAGCCCACCGACAAATAGCTGTCGGGCGCGTAATACCATTCGGCCGACAGGTCGATATTCTTCGACTTGAACGGGATCAGGCCGGGGTTGCCCTGCGCACCCGTGCCGCCGCCGACGCGGAACAGCGTATCGATGGTACGACCGCCCTGCATGCTGGCATAGTCGGGGCGCGTGATCGTATGGCTGTACGATGCGCGCAGTTTGACATTTTCCATCGGCGAGACGTCCAGGTCGAACGCCGGCAACCAATTATCGTACGATCCCTTGAACCGCGTAAAGTCGCTTTCGCCCGAAAAGACGACATTCAGTTCGTTGTCGCCGACCCAGGTGGTGGTGACCGGAACCGGAACCAGCGCCGATGACAGGATATCGGTCGTCTCGTAACGAATGCCTGCGACGAAATGCGCGGGATTCTGGAACAGGTCGAATACGGTTGCGACCTGCAGATAGGGCGCCAGCGTCTTCTCGCTGATACGACGATCGGTATTGAAGTTGGCGAGACAGGTGCCGGGAATAGCGGAGCCTGTGGCAGGGTTGCTGCACGCCTGGTAATTCTGCTCCACCAGATCGGCCATCCGCTCGAAATCGAAGCTGTAGAAGCTCTGGATCATCCCCTGCTGCGCAAGGCCCGGGAATTTGTCGGGCAAGGTCACGAGCGAGAAGATGTCGTCGGGAATGTCCGATGCCGGACCGGCGCCGCCCCACGTATCGTCGTTCTGGACGGTACCGAAAGCCGAACGCACCTTGCTGTCGACAAAGGACACACCGAAATCGATGCTGTCGAGGAAGCCGCCGTCATGGTCATATTGACCGCGCAGTTGCACCTGGTTGATCCGGTTCCGGAAATAGGCGTTGCGGAAGGCATTGCCCGTCGACGTGACAAGCGACCGATCCAGCGGATCGATCCCGGGGAACATTTCGTAGGAAATGACCGGCAGGTCGTTCTCGAAATTGATCGACTGGCTGCGGACGCCGAAGACGGCATTGCCGAGCGACATGCTCGATCCAAAGCGGTTGACCGGCTTGACCGTCGCCGTCGAATGATGGCCGTCGAGTTCGAAGGTCACCCCGTCGGGACCCTTCCATTCGAGGTTCACGCCGAGCGACTTATTCTCGGCCCGGTTTTCCTGCAACGAACCGCTGTACGACAGGTCCTTGCCGCCATAGAGCGCATTCGGTCCCGGCACGCCGGTGGGCGCTGCAAACCGTTCGGTGTAGAAGAGCGGACCGGCGACCGGACCATCGGTCCAGGCACTCGACGTATCTTCATGGTTGAACCACACGCCGACGTTGCTGTTGCGCGTTTCGACCGTGTTGCGCGAATAGATATAATCGACCGTCGCGGTCAGGCTGTCGGTCGGGCGGAATTGCAGCACCGCCTGGCCGTTGATGCGTTCGCGATTAATGTCTTCCAGCGCGTAGGATGCATTTTGCGGCACCTGATAGACGTCGCCGTCGCCGGGGCGGTTGGTGATATTGTCATAGCGCGGGCTGTTGGGATTCTCCTCGAGCTCGCCCCAGTTGTTTTCAGCGGTGACTGCGCCGGGATAGGCGTCACGCCAGCCGACGCTCGCCGTATTCGTGCTCGATTTGCGCTTCTGGTACGAACCGGCGATCATGATGCCGATACGGTCGTCGGCAAATGTCGAGCTGAGGACGCCCGAGATTTCCGGGGTGATCGGATTGCCTTCGTTGCGCGACGTGTCGTACACGCCCTTGACCGACAGGCTGCCGCGCAGTCCGGGATTGTCGAGCGGACGCGGCGTGCGGATATTGATGGTCGAACCGATGCCGCCCGACTCCATCGTCGCACGGCCGCTCTTGTACACCTCGACCGCCGCAATGCCTTCCGATGCCAGATTGGCAAAGTCGAACGAGCGCGACGATGGCGCGCTGCCGCCGGCGCCGATCAACGCGGTCGGTATCTGACGACCGTTGACCGTCACCAGGTTGAATTCGGGGCCGAAGCCGCGGACGGTAACCAGCTGACCTTCGCCGTTCTGGCGATCGATCGAGACGCCGGTGATACGCTGCAGCGATTCGGCAAGGTTCGTATCGGGGAATTTGCCGATATCTTCGGCCGAGATGGCATCGACGACGCCCTGCGCCTGGCGCTTGATGTCGGCCGATGCGGCCAGCGATGCACGAATACCGGTCACGACGATCTCGTCGCCGCTCACTTCGCCGCCAGCCGGCGCTTCTTGTGCAGACGCAGCCTGCGCAATGCCCATCAAGGACAGCGCCGACGTGCCGACCAGAAACTTCGACAGCCACAGTTTTTGAGACGCCCGCATCCCCATTCCTCCCAAAATCAGCCGCTCTTTTCGTGGCGGCATACCGTTATGTGAACGTTATCTAAATGGGAACGTTATCATTGTCAACGCGGCGACCGTGGCATTTGGGTCACAATATCCCGGTTTTTTGCGCAGCAAACGTATGCAGCATAAAGCTGTGTGACAAAAAGTCAGCGGCTCCAGCGCGCGAAGATTGCGGTCGGAAGCAGCAACCCCCGCGCCTCTTCGCGCACGGCGAGTTCGCCGCATTCGACCGTGCCGGGCAGATCGGCGAAAAGCTGGGCCAGAAGCTCGCCGATCGCCAGTGCCGACATGCGGACGGCATAGACGGTCAGGAACAGCGCGCGGCTGTCCTCGTCCAGAAGCTGGCGGCAATCGGCGAGCAAGGGCGCCAGCCCTTCCTCGAGCTGCCAGCGTTCATTGTTCGGCCCGCGCCCGAACTTGGGCGGGTCGAGCAGGATCGCATCATAACGCCGTTCGCGCCGCACCTCACGCGCGGTGAATTTGCCTGCGTCGTCGACGATCCAGCGCACCGGCTTGTCGGCCATTCCGGCCAGCGCCGCATTTTCGCGCGCCTGCGCGACCGACTTCTTCGATGCATCGACGTGCGTCACCGAGGCCCCCGCGGCCGCCAAGGCCTGGCTGCCGACCCCCGTATAGCCGAACAGGTTCAGGAAGGCCGGATCGGTCTTGTCGGCAACGCGGCCGCGCAGCCAGTCCCACACCGGCGCCATGTCGGGGAAAAAACCGAGGTGGCGAAACGGCGTGCACGACGCGGTAAAGCGCGTTTCGCGCCAGCCGAGCGGCCAGCCCTCCTGCGGTACCGGCTTGTTATAATACCAGCGCCCGCCGCCATCGTCGTCGGACGCGGGGATGAATTCGCCGTCCGCTTTGTCCCACTCGGCGGGCGGGAGCGCGGGCGCCCACATCGCCTGCGGCTCGGGCCGGATGAAGCGATATTTGCCATAGCGTTCGAGCTTGCGCCCATGGCCGCTGTCGACGAGCCCATAATCGTCCCACGCCTCACCTACCAGCGTGACGAGGGGGAGCAGATCAGCCACGCGCGGCTTCCGCGAGGATGAACGCCTTGACCGCGTCATAGTCGCCGGGCAGGCGCGCATAGCGCTCTTCGCGGTCGAAGAGATTGCCGAGCCGCGCGGGCAGCGCGGGACGCACGCCGGTCGCGCGTTCGACGGCTTCGCGGAATTTTGCCGGATGCGCGGTCGCGAGGGTCACGACCGGAATATCGGAATCGAGTTCGAGCTGGCGCGCCGCGGCAAGGCCGACCGCGCTATGCGGATCGATCACCTGCCCACCCTTTTCCTGCGCCCAGCGCAAGGCCAGCGACATGGTATCGCCGTCGATGCTGGCGCTGGAGAAAAGCTCGCGCGCCCCAGCGAGCATGTCGGCGGGAATCGTCATCGCACGGTTCCTGTCGAACTCGCCCATCATGCCGGTGATCGCGGCACCGTCGCGGCCGGCAAGATCGAACAGCAACCGTTCGAAATTGCTGCTGACCTGGATGTCCATGCTGGGCGTCGCGGTCGGCGTCACCGTGCCCGCGCTATAGTCGCCGCTGGTCAGCGCACGGTGGAGGATGTCGTTGACGTTCGTCGCGACGACCAGCTTCGCGATCGGCAGCCCCATTTGCGCCGCGACATAGCCCGCGAAGACGTCGCCGAAATTGCCCGTGGGTACGCTGAACGCCACCGGACGATCGGGCCCGCCAAGCCGGACCGCAGCGTAGAAATAATAGACGACCTGCGCCATCAGCCGCGCCCAGTTGATGCTGTTCACCGCCGACAGCGTGACCTGGCTGCGCGCTTCCTCGTCGCCGAACAGGCGCTTTACCATCGCCTGCGCGTCGTCGAAGCTGCCGTCGATCGCGATATTGTGGACGTTGGGGGCGAGCACCGTGGTCATCTGGCGGCGCTGGACGTCGCTGACACGGCCTTCGGGATGCAGCATGAAGATGCGGATATGCTCGCGCCCCGCGACCGCCTCGATCGCCGCCGATCCGGTGTCGCCCGAAGTCGCGCCGACGATCGTGATGTTCGTATCGCCGCCGGCAAGGAACTTCTCGAACAACTGGCCGAGCAATTGCAGCGCGACATCCTTGAACGCCAGCGTCGGGCCGTGGAACAGTTCGAGCAGCCAGTGGCGATGGTCGAGTTGCACGAGCGGCGTCACCGCGTCATGGCTGAAGCGGCCGTAAGCGGCGCGGCACAGGGTCCGCAGTTCGTCCTCGCTCAGCACACCCTCGACGAAGGGGCGCATGATCCGCACCGCGGTCTCGGCATAGTCGAGCCCCGCAAGCGCTCGGATATCCTCGGCCGACATCTGCGGCCATTTCGCCGGCACATAGAGGCCGCCGTCGCTGGCGAGGCCGGCGAGCGTGGCGGCACGAAAGTCGAGGGTCGGCGCAGAGCCGCGGGTGCTGATATATTCCATGGCGGCCCAGCGCCTAGCGGCCCGCGGTCAAGGCCGCAAGCGGCGACGAACGGCCAATATATAGATGACGAGCGCCGCCGCGGCGAAGAGGAACCATTGGACCGCATAGGCCAGATGGTTGTTGGGCGTGTTGCGAGCCGACGGCACCGCGCTGGCGCGCAATCCTGCTACCGGCCGGTCGGCAACGAGCATTGCCCTCGCGGGAGTTGCGTTACCTGTGAGCCGCTGGATCAGCGTCGGCTGCTCCGGGCCCGGTACAACGGTACCTTGCACAATTCCACCTTTCCATTGCGGCGGCGTGAAGTCTTCAGCGACCCCGACATCGACGAGCGCGCCAGGCCCCTCGACCCCAGTGCGACAATCGGCAATCATGCGGATACCCAACTTACCTTCGCGATCTTTACCACCGGGCTGGAGCCATTTGACAACCTCCAGGCACACGACGCTCGATTTGCGATAGAGC
>JAFAED010000573.1 GCA_023424275.1 Pseudomonadota bacterium
AGCATCAGCCGCGCGGCGACATCGTCGAACGCGCCAATTGCTGGGCGAGCTTCGACGCCGGTTTCAGCCGCCGCCTCGGCGCTGCCGGCTATGTCGGCATGACGCTGCCCGCGCAATATGGCGGTGGCGACCGGCATCCGCTCGAACGTTATGTGGTGATCGAGGAACTGCTCGCGGCGGGTGCGCCCGTCGGCGCACACTGGATCGCCGACCGGCAGACCGGGCCGCTCATCCTGCGCTATGGCAGCGAGGAACAACGCCAGCGCTACCTTCCGGGGATCGCGAAGGGCGAGCTTTATGCCTGCATCGGCCTGTCCGAGCCGGGGGCGGGATCGGACCTCGCCGCGGTACGCACGTCGGCGCGCGAAACGGCCGACGGATGGCGGATCAACGGCCAGAAAATCTGGACCACGGGCGCGCATCTGTCGCACGTCATCCTCGCGCTGGTGCGCACCGAGGAAGGCAGCGAGCGCAACGCGGGGCTGAGCCAGTTGCTCGTCGACCTCGACACGCCGGGCGTCACGATCCGCCCCATCATCGACATGGCGGGCAACCATGATTTCAACGAGGTGTTCTTCGACGATGTTCTCGTGCCGCGTGGCGCGCTCGTCGGCGAGCGCGGGCAGGGGTGGAAACAGGTCACGGCCGAACTGGGGCTCGAACGGTCGGGCCCCGAACGCTATCTGTCGAGCCATGCGCTGCTGGTCGCGCTGATCGATGCGGCGGGGGCCGGTCCCGATCCGGCGGTGGCCGGGCTGATCGGCGAACTGACGGCCGAGATGTGGACGCTGCGCCAGCTGTCGATGTCGACCGCAGCAAAGCTGGCGGCGGGCGAGGATCCGATGGTCGAGGCGTCGGTGGTCAAGGAACTGGGAAATGCCTTCGAACAGGATATGCCGCGGCGGGTGCAGGCGATCGTCGATTGCGCGTGGGATGACGACGCCGATCTCGCGAGGCTGCTCCGCGCGCTCCTTATCGCCTCGCCCAGCTTTTCGCTGCGCGGCGGGACGCGCGAAGTGATCCGCGGGATCATCGCGCGCGGGCTGGGCCTGCGATGAGCGCCGCGCGCGAGATGCTTTGCGACACGGCGCGTGCGGTCCTGACCGGCACGAGCGATATCGCGCCGGTCGAGGAAGCGGGTTTTGCGCTGCTGCTGGTGGCCGAGGACAAAGGCGGTTTTGGCGGCGACTGGGGCGATGCCAATGCCGTCCTCCACATCGCGGGCATGTCGGCGCCTGATCTGCCGGTCGCTGACGTCATTCTCTCGGGTCTCGGCGACGTTTCCATGCCGCACCGCGCCGCCGCAACGGTCAGCCTGATGGCCGGCGCGATGGGGCAGGCGCTGGCGCTGTCGATCGACCATGTGAACACGCGCCAGCAATTCGGGCGCCCGCTCGGCAAGTTTCAGGCGGTGCAGCAATCGCTCGCGGTGATGGCGTGCGAGGTGGCGGCGGTCGATGCGGCTGCGGCCGCGATGGCGGCGCGGCTCGATGCGACAGGGTTCGACGCCGATGCGGCGGGTTTCGAAATCGCCGCCGCGAAGCTGCGCGCCAATCGCGCGGTCGGCGCCGTGACGGCAATCGCGCACCAGGTGCATGGCGCGATCGGGTTCACCGAGGAATATGACCTGCGCCGCGTCACGATCCCGCTGATGCGCTGGCGCGGCGAGCATGGCAACGACGCCCACTGGGCGCAGGTCCTCGGACGTCAGGTTGCCGTCCTTGGCGGGCGCGGCCTGTGGGAAAGCCTGACCGCCCGCGCCGGGTAACGGGTCAGCGCAGCGCGCCGCTTTCGCGCAGCGCGGCGATGCCCGCTGCATCATAGCCAAGACCCGTCAGCACGCTATCGCCGTCGGCGCCGACCGCAGGCGCGGCGCGCGGCGTGTCGTTGACCGTCGCCGAATAGCGCGGGGCGGGGGCGGGCTGGATCGCGCCGCCGACCGTCAGGAAGGTTTCGCGTTCGACATTGTGCGGGTGCTGCGGTGCCTCGCCGAGCGAGAGGATCGGCGCGAAGCAGACATCGGTCATTTCCATGATCGCGCACCACTCGTCGCGCGTCTTTGTCTTGAACAGCGCGGTGAGCTTTTCCTTCAGCGGACCCCATTTCGACGGATCCATCTGCGCGTCGAAGTCGGCATCGTTGGTCAGTCCCGTCTTCTCGCGAAGCAGCGCATAGAATTGCGGTTCGATCGAGCCGATCGAGACGAATTTGCCGTCGGCGCATTCGTAGCTGTCGTAGAAGTGCGCCGCGCCATCGAGCATGTTGACCCCGGCCTCGTCCTTGAGCCGGCCTGAAGCAAGGAAGCCCCAGGTCATGCCCGCGAGCAGCGCCGAGCCGTCGGTCATCGCGCAGTCGATAACCTGACCTTCGCCGGTGCGCGCGGCGTGGACGAGTGCGCTCGACATGCCGAAGGCGAGCATCATGCCGCCGCCGCCGAAGTCGCCGACATAATTGACCGGCGGCACGGGCTTCTCACCCGCCCGGCCGATGCCGTGGAGGACGCCCGACAGCGAGATATAGTTGATGTCGTGACCCGCCGCCTGCGCATAGGGCCCAAACTGGCCCCAGCCGGTCATGCGGCCGTAAACGAGCTTCGGATTGTCGGCGAGCAGCACGTCGGGACCGAGCCCGAGCCGCTCCATCACGCCCGGACGATAGCCCTCGATGATCCCGTCGGCGCTCTTGCAAAGCTCGCGCGCGATGCGGACCGCGTCGGGGTTCTTCATGTCGAGCGCGATCGAGGTGCGATTGCGGCTCAGCGGATCGCGCGGGTCCATGAAGCCGCCGGGGCGATCGATGCGGATCACCTCGGCGCCATGGTCGGCGAGCATCATGCCGCAGAAGGGGCCGGGACCAATGCCGGCAAATTCGATGATCCTGATACCCTTCAGCGGTCCGGTCACGTGACTCTCCTGTTTCTCAGATACGTTCGATGATGATCGCGGGCGCCATGCCACCCGCGGCGCACATGGTGACGAGCCCGTAACGACCACCCGAGCGTTCAAGTTCGTCGAGTGCGGTGCCGATCAGGATCGACCCAGTCGCGCCGATCGGATGGCCAAGCGCCATCGCGCCGCCGTTGATATTCACCTTCTCGCGGTCGAGATCGAGATCGCGGATGAACTTTTCGGCGACGACCGAAAAGGCTTCGTTGATTTCCCAGACGTCGATGTCGTCCTTCGTCAGGCCGGCCTTTTCGAGCACCTTCTTCGCCGCCGGAACCGGGGCGTTGAGCATCAGCGTCGGATCGTCGCCGATATTGGCATAGGC
>JAFAED010000578.1 GCA_023424275.1 Pseudomonadota bacterium
CGTCGGCACCCCTCCGTTCGGCAATCCGTTCGCGCAGCCGGTCGCGCAGCTGCTCGCGCGCATCGGCGAAAGGCGCCGGCACCGTCACGCTCGCCACGGCAAAGGCCGCCACCGCAGCATATCCAAACCAGCTTCGTTTCGTCATCGCGCGTCTCCGATGTCCCGGCACGTTTCATCTTGCCCGCAATTGTCGCAAAATCATCCCGCTTTGGGTTGCCTCTCCGGCCAAATCCGCTAAGGCCGCGCCGGGCCCGCGCTGGTCGTTTTTGGCCCGGTTCAGCAGGACAGCATCATGGCAAATGTTACCGTCATCGGGTCGCAATGGGGCGACGAGGGCAAGGGCAAGATCGTCGACTGGCTCGCCAGCCGCGCCGACGCCGTGGTCCGGTTCCAGGGCGGTCACAATGCCGGCCATACGCTCGTCGTCGGCGAGCAGGTCTACAAGCTGTCGCTGCTGCCTTCGGGTATCGTCACCGGCACGCTGTCGATCATCGGCAACGGCGTCGTGCTCGACCCCTGGGCGCTGCGCGACGAGATCACCAAGCTGCGCGGCCAGGGTGTCGAGATCAACGCCGACAATTTCGCGATCGCCGACAATTGCGCGCTGATCCTGCCCTTCCACCGCGACCTCGACGCGCTGCGCGAAACCGCGGCGGGCGCGGGCAAGATCGGCACCACTGGACGCGGCATCGGTCCGGCTTATGAAGACAAGGTCGGCCGCCGCGCGATCCGCGTCTGCGACCTCGCGCACCTCGACAAGCTCGATCCGCAGATCGACCGCCTGACTGCGCATCATGACGCGCTGCGCGCCGGCTTTGGCGAGCCGCCGATCGACCGCGAGCGCCTGAAGGCCGATCTCGCCGAAATCGCCGACTATGTGCTCGAATATGCGCAGCCGGTGTGGAAGCGCCTGAAGAAGGTCCGCAAGGCTGGCGCACGCATCCTGTTCGAAGGCGCGCAGGGTGTGCTGCTCGACGTCGATCACGGCACCTATCCCTTCGTCACCAGCTCGAACACCGTCAGCGGCACCGCCGCTTCGGGCTCGGGCCTCGGCCCGTCGGCGGTCGGCTTCGTCCTCGGCATCGCCAAGGCGTACACGACACGCGTCGGCAGTGGTCCCTTCCCGACCGAACTGGAAGACGAGATCGGCCAGCGGCTCGGCGAGCGCGGGCACGAGTTCGGCACCGTCACGGGCCGCAAGCGCCGCTGCGGCTGGTTCGACGCGGTACTCGTGCGCCAGAGCTGCGCCGTGTCGGGCGTCACCGGCATCGCGCTGACCAAGCTCGACGTGCTCGACGGCTTCGACACGATCCGCATCTGCACCGGCTATCGTCTGCGCGGCAAGATCCTCGACTATTTCCCGGCGCACGCCGCCGATCAGGCCGAGGTCGAGCCGATCTACGAGGAAATGGACGGCTGGCACGAAACGACGGCGGGCGCGCGCAGCTATGCCGACCTGCCCGCGCAGGCAATCAAATATGTCCAGCGCGTGCAGGAACTGATCGAAACGCCGATCGCGCTTGTGTCGACCAGCCCCGAGCGCGAAGACACGATCCTGATCCGCGATCCGTTCAGCGACTGATGCCCGCAGCGGCGACGTCGCGGATCGCCGCGACGAAACCCGCCGGGTCGTCCTCCTGAATGAAGTGACCGCCCTTCAACGTGCGATGTGTGACGCGCTGTGTTCCCGGGACACGTCCCATAAACAGCGCATCGCCGCCGCGCGTGATCGGGTCGCCGTCCGAAAAGCAGCAGAGGAACGGCTTGTCGAACGCCTCCAGCGCCGTCCAGGCGCGCTTCTGGTCGGGCACCGCGACATTGTCGCCCAGCGGCACGAACGACGGATAGACGCGCGCCGCAACCTTCGACGCACGCGTGGGAAACGGTGCGTCATAGGCCGCGATCTCGGCGGCGCTCAGTTCGCGCTTCGCCCCCGCCTTGACGATCTTGCCGATCGGGAAGACCGGGCTGTAGCGCGAAAAGGCACGCCATATGGCAAAAGCGCGCGGCGCCGGCTGGCCTTCGGGAAGGCCACCGTTAGACAGTGCGACCCCCGCAAAGCGCTCAGGCATTTCGGCCACAAGCCGCAGGCCGATCAGCGAACCCCAGTCCTGACAGGCGAGGATCATGTTTTTGAGGTCGAGCGCCTCGATCCATTGCCGCATCCACGCAACCTGCGCGGCATAGCTGTACACCCCGCGGCCCAGCGGCTTGTCCGAGCGGCCGAAGCCGATCAGGTCGGGCGCAACGACGCGGAAACCCGACGCGGTCGCGGGACCGATCATATGACGCCAGAGATAGGACCATGTCGGCTCGCCGTGCAGCATCAGCACCGGTTGGGCATCTGCATCGCCCTCGTCGACATAATGAACGCGAAGATCGCCCGCGATCTCGATATATTTCGGTGCATAGGGCCAATCGGGCAGCGCTTCGAAACGTGCGTCCGGCGTACGATAAATGGTCATGATGTCGATCCCCCCAAGCTCACCTTAACCCGCAGTGCCGCACTGGCAACCTCTTGCCCGATGCCGCCAAAGTCGTACGGTTACGCAATGCGCCCGATCGCCCTTCCAGCCTGTCTGCTCCTCGCCGCATGCAGCTCCGCGAGTTCGCAGCCTTCATTGCCCGCGGGCGCGAAGGCCGACCGGCTGCTCGTCGATAAGAGCGATCGTGTTTTGATCGCTTACGCCGGAAACCGCGAGATCGTCCGCTACCGGAATATCCGCTTCGGCGACGCGCCGACGGGGCACAAACAATTCGAGGGCGACGAGCGCACCCCCGAAGGACGCTACACGATCAGCGGACGCAACCCGAAGAGCGCCTATCATCTGTCGCTGCGCATCTCCTACCCTAACGCCGCCGACCGCGCCTTTGCAAAGGCGAAGGGCCGATCGCCCGGCGGTGACATCTTCATCCACGGCCAGCCGAACGCCTGGCCTGGTCCACCGATCGCGCGCGACTGGACCGACGGCTGTATCGCGCTGTCGAACGCCGAGATAAAGCAGCTATGGGACATCGTGCCCGACGGCATCCCGATCACCATTCGACCCTAGGAACCATCATGTCCCGCCACATTCTTGTTTTCTATGGCAGCTATCGCCGCGACCGGCACGGCATCAATCTCGCCAACTGGCTCGTCGATGCGATCAAGGCCCGCGGCGACAGCGCCGAACTGATCGATGCGAAGGCTGTCGACCTCCCGATGCTCGACCGCATGTACAAGGAATATCCGAAGGGCGAGGCGCCACCCGCGATGGAGGAGCTCGCAGGCAAAATCCGCGCCGCCGACGGTTTCCTGTTCGTCACCGGCGAATATAATTGGGGGCCGCAGCCGGGGCTGAAGAATCTCACCGACCATTATCTCGAGGAATGGTTCTGGCGGCCTGCGGCAATTGCCTGCTACTCGGCCGGCTCCTTCGCCGGGGTGCGCGCGATGATGGGATGGCGCGACATCTTGGGCGAGATGGGCATGGCCGTGATCTCGTCGATCCTGCCCGTCGCGCGGATCGGCAAGGCCTTCGACAGCGACGGCCAGCCGGCGGGTGACGAGGGCAAGCAGCTCGAACGGCTGTTCCCGCGCTTTGCCGACGACCTCAATTGGTGGATCGATGCCGCCAAGACGCAGCGCTCGAAGGTCGACCCGCCCTATTAACCCGACTTGAGTTCGGCATTGAGCCGCAGGCTCGCCCGCCAGAAGAAGAAGGCTGGGATCAGGCCCAGCCACGCCGCGCCATACAGGACATAGCGCACGCTCTCGACCCCGACCGAGGGTTTGAGCATTTCCGACGCGATGCCGAACAGCAGCGGCCCGAGCCCGAGCCCGATCAGATTCTGCAGGAACAGCATCACCGCGCTCGCCATCGCGCGCGCCTGCGGGCGGACGAGGCCGTGGACGCACGCGAAAGTGGGGCCGTAATAAGCCGCGTTGAGCACGGTCGGAATGAACAGCAGCGCGATCGCGACATGCCATTCGCCGACCCAATAGCCGAGGAAGAGAATCGGCGCGGCAATCGCCATGCCGACCGCGGGCGTCGTCAGCATATGCCGCCGGTCGACCTTGCCGAAGCGGTCGGCGAGATAGCCACCGAGCCAGGTCCCGAAAATGCCCGCAATGCCGAGCGCCACGCCAAGCAACAGCCCCGTCTCGCCCGGGCTGAGGCCATGCGATCGCTGGAACAGGATCAGCGCCCACACGCCCTTGCCATAGCCGAGGAAAGCGGTGAACGACGAGGCGATCGCGATGTAGAGAAAGGCGCGGGTACCAAAGACTTCCTTGAGCGCGCCGCCAACGCTGAACTCGGCGGCGGGCGCGACCGCATCGGCGGGCGCCTTGTGGCGCACCTCCTTGATCATCATCGGCAGGACGAGGGCGAGCAGGATGCCGGGGACGCCGACGACCATGAAAGCGACGCGCCAGCCCCATTGGTCGGCAATCAGGCCGCCGACGATGAGCCCGAGCAGACTGCCAATCGGGATACCAAGGCCATAGAAAGCAATCGCCGATGCGCGCTTGGTGGGCTCGACGCGGTCGGTGATCAGCGAGTGCGCCGCGGGCGTGCAGCCCGCCTCACCCACGCCGACACCAATTCGCGCGAGCAGCAATTGCGTAAAATTCTGCGCCATGCCGCACAGCACGGTCATGCCCGACCAGACCGCGAGCGAAATCGAGATCAGCCCGATCCGGTTGGTCGAGGGCTTGTCCGCATAACGCGCGATCGGAATGCCGAGGAAGGTATAGAAGAGCGCGAAGGCAAGGCCGGTCAGCAGGCCGATATCGGCGTCCGAAAGCGACAGGTCGCGTGCGATCGGTTCGGCGAGGATGTTGACGATCTGACGATCGAGGAAGTTCAGGATATAGACCGCGAGCAGCACCCACAGCATCCGCCGGACCGGTGTCGCCGCACTTCCCGCAGGCGCCGTCGTGGCGGCCGCCATCGCGTCATTCTGGCTCATCATTTTCTCCCGTGACGGCATGGGAGCAGACAGCCGCCCCGCCTGTCAACGCCGTTGGGCCAAATTGAAAATGGCTACTTGCAATTGCCGCTACGGCTGCCAAGCC
>JAFAED010000141.1 GCA_023424275.1 Pseudomonadota bacterium
CGGCGTCGGCGGCATCATCGAACTCAGGTCGATGAAACCGCTCGATTACGGCAAGCGCCGCATCCAGTTCGAAGTGCGCGGCGATTTCCAGCCGCAGGACAATGACGTCTATCAACATGACGGCCTCGGCTATCGCGCGAACTTTTCCTACACCGACCAGTTCTCGACCGGCATCGGCGATATCGGCGTCTCGATCGGTTACCAGCGGCAGGACACGACCGCGCCGGAGGATTATTACAACGCCAATTCCACCTTCCAGCTGTGCAATACCTCTGCGAACAACCCGTCGCTGGTGACGGGATCGGCCGCGTCGCTGGTTGCGGCGGGCGCCGGTGCCAATTGCACCTTCGCGACCGGCCCGCGCTCGATCGCGCCGAGCACCGGGGCGCCCCTTGTCGAAGTCGGCGAAACACGCGGGGACCATTATTTCGCCAATTCCTCGCGCAGTTTTCGCACCCAGACGACGTCCGAGGTTCGCGACGGCCTGATCGGCGCGATCCAGTGGCGCCCGTCGAGCGACTTCGAAATCTCGATCGACGGCCAATATTCGAAGCGCAACAGCCTCGAGGATCGCAACGTCCTTGGCATCACCGAGGGATTGCGCGGAATCCAGCCGCTGATCATCGGCAACGGCAGCAACGGCTATTCGCCGGGTTCGCTGATCAGCTATCGCGGCAATTCGAACCTCGAAAACCAGCTCGAAACCCGCCGGCGCATCGAGGAATATACGGGCGGCGGCATCAACCTCATCTGGTCGCCCGATCGTTGGAACATCTCGCTCGACGCCTCCTATTCGAACAGCCACCGCACCGAGACGCAGAAGCAGACGCGGATGCGGTCGAGCCGGCGCGTCGGCTATACGCTGAGTTATGAAGATGACGATGTCGTGCCCGTGGTCGAGTTCGACAATTTCGATATCACCGACCCGGACCTGTTCCTGACGACCGCCGCCAATTCGGTCTACGCCCGGAACCGCTTTGTCACCGATCGCCGCGACCGGATCTGGGCCGCGAAGCTCGATCTCGAACGCGAGCTCGACGGTTTCGTGACCAGCGTGAAATTCGGCGGCCGCGTGTCCGACCATCACCGCACGAACGACAATGCGCGCAACAGCGACCTCAACACGCTGGTCACGCGCGATGGCCTGTCGCCGGCGCAGCAGATCGCGCAAGCGAACCAGCAGTGCCGGACCCCCTTCACCACATCCTCCTATATGAAGGGCATGGGGACGAACGTCACCAAATGGGCAAGCTTCGACAATGATTGCCTGTTCCGTGCCTTCACCGGCAGCGACGATGCGCTTCCTTATCCCGCCGACGGCCGCGACCCGAGCGACATCGACGTGACCGAGCGCATCTATGCCGCCTATGCGATGGCAAATTTCGAATCCGATGCGGGCAGCGTCCCGTTCAGCGGCAACATCGGCCTGCGCTGGGTCAAGACCGACATCACCTCGATCGGATATCGCCAATCCTATCTGCTGACGATCGACAGCGGCGACGACACGTATGACATCGCCGTCGATCCGACCGGCGAGCTCCAGACGAACCGCGCGAAGGGCAGCTATAATTATTTCCTGCCCAGCGCGAACATCGCCTTCGACCTGTCGGATCAGGTCAAGCTGCGCCTCGCCGCCTATCGCGCGATCGCGCGGTCGGGCATCGAAAGCTTCGGCGCGGGGATCAACCTCAACCCGACCACCGCCGCCTCGGGCGTCGACAACATCATCTTCAATGCGACGACGGGCAATCCGAACCTCAAGCCGCTTCGCGCGTGGAACATCGACGCCAGCCTCGAACTTTATGCGTCGAAAGATACGATCGTTTCGATCGCGGGTTATTATAAATGGGCCAAGGGCACGGTGATCGGCCGGTCCGAACCCATCCCGACCGATATCACCGTCACGACAATCCGCGACGATGGCCCGCGCGAGACCGAGACCTTTACGATCAACCCGGTCGCCCCCTCGAACGACCTCGAAACGCGGCACCTTTATGGCGTCGAGGCGACTGCCAGCCACGCCTTCACCTGGCTGCCCGATCCGCTCGACGGTTTCGGCGTGCAGGGATCGGTCAACCGCGCCTTTGCCAATTTCGAATATCCCGACACGTCGCCGATCGCCGACTATGTCGATCCGGCGAACCTGATCGGCCTGTCGAAATGGACGGCGAGCGGCTCGGTCTGGTATGAAAAATGGGGCCTCTCGCTGCGCGCCAACCTCCGCTACCGTTCGGGATATTACAAGCCGAACGGCGGTACCAATCGCGAGATCCGCGGCGGCACCTACCTCAACCTGTCGGCGCAGTACGACCTGACCAAGAACGTCCAGCTGAAATTGCAGGCGCTCAATGTCACCGGGACCAACGACATCATGTACAAGGGCGGATACGACAGCATCGCCGAAGTGTCGCGCGGCGGCACCCAATATTTCTTCGGTTTCCGGGTCCGCCTTTGATGCGGATCGGGAGCGTTTTCCTCCCGCTGGCCCTCGCCGCCGCCGCGACCTTCCCGTCCGCGGCGGCGGACTTTTCTCCCACGGCCGAACGCTGCAACGCAAGCGAAGGCTATGCCGGCCTATCCGGCGGGCGGCGCATCTTTGCCCTTCGCCCGTCCGACCTCGCTGCGATCAAGGCCGGCCTGCCCGGCAACCCCGCAACCCGCGAAGCCTATCGCGACCTGGTCGCGCGCGCCGACAAGATGCTCGTGGGAAAACCGCCGTCGGTGATGGACAAGCGCAGCATCCCCGTGTCGGGCGACCGCCACGACTATGTCAGCCTCGCGCGCTATTGGTGGCCGAACCCCGCCAACCCCAAGGGCCCCTATGTGCGCCGCGACGGCGCGACCAATCCCGACATCGGCACGGATCGGTTCGACCGGTCGGCGCTCAGCCGCATGGCGCGCGAGGCCGACACGCTCGCGCTCGCTTATTACTACAGCGACGAGCGCAAATATGCCGAAGGCGCGGCGCGGGTCATCCGGACATGGTTCCTCGACCCCGCGACGGCGATGAACCCGCACATGGAGTATGCGCAGGCGGTTCCGGGCGTGTCGAACGGCCGACCCGAGGGTGTACTCGACGGTGCCAGCTTCATCGCGGTCATCGACGCCGTCGGGCTGATCGCGCCGTCGGGCGCGCTGACGCCCGATGAAAGCGCCGCCCTGGAAAGCTGGTTTGCGCGCTATGTCGAGTGGATGCTGAAAAGCCCCAATGGCAAGGAAGAGGGCAAGGCATCGAACAACCATGGCCTTTGGTACGACGCACAGGTGGCGCGTTTTGCGCTCTTCGCGCGCAGGCCCGACATCGCGCGCAAGATCGTCGCGGCCTTTCCCAAGGCGCGCCTCGCACGGCAGGTTGATGCCTCGGGCGCCATGCCCGCCGAGCTGACACGCACACGCAGCTTTCACTATTCGCTCTATGCGCTGGCCGCCGCCTATACGCTCGCCGACAGCGCCGCCTGCCTTGGCATCGACCTCTATCATTCCCAGGAAAAGGGACGATCGCTGCGCAAGGCGACCGACTATGTCGCCGCCTATCGGGGGCGCGCCGCGGACTGGCCGTACAAGGAGCAGGATTGGCCCGCGGGGACGCTCGACGAACTGCTTGTCCGCGCCGATGCCGCATGGGGACCCGGCGCCTATCCGCGCAACGCGAACGGCGACCTGTTGCTGCGCTACCCACTGC
>JAFAED010000314.1 GCA_023424275.1 Pseudomonadota bacterium
GCCAAAAGGGGTCGTCGGCGATGCCGCACAAGCGCAACCCCGTGCTGACCGAAAACCTGACCGGCCTCGCGCGCGTCGTCCGTAGCGCCGCGATCCCGGCGATGGAAAATGTCGCGCTGTGGCACGAACGCGACATCAGCCACTCGTCGGTCGAACGCTTCATCGGCCCCGACGCGACGATCACCCTCGACTTCGCGCTCGGTCGCCTGACCGGGGTGGTCGACAAGCTGCTCGTCTATCCCGAGCGGATGCAGAAGAATCTCGACCGCATGGGCGGCCTCGTCCATTCGCAGCGTGTTCTGTTGGCGCTGACGCAGGCCGGCGCGAGCCGCGAGGAAAGCTATGTCCTCGTCCAGCGCAACGCGATGAAGGTCTGGGAAAGCGACGGCCAGCTGTCGCTGCTCGAACTGCTCAAGGCCGACGCCGACGTCGCCGCAAAGCTGTCGGCCGACGAGCTGACCGCGCTCTTCGACCTCGGCTATCATATGAAGCATGTCGACACGATCTTCGACCGGGTGTTCGGCGCGGCATAGTGACGCTGGAATCCCGCGCTAATCTGTCTTAGGGTCGGCGCGGGACCGGTGAAGGAGCAAAATAGTGGGAATCCTGCGGACGATCATCTGGGTTTTGCTCACCGCCATTCTGGTCATTTTTGCGATGGCGAATTGGATCCCGGTGACGGTCACCATCTGGCCGGGCCAAGTTCTCGACACCAAATTGCCCGTACTGATCTTTGCGGCATTCCTGATCGGCAGCGTTCCGATGTGGATCGCGCTCCGTACGACACGCTGGTCCTTGAAGCGACGCCTCGACGCGAGCGAGCGGCAAGCCGCCGACCTGCGCGCGCTCGCCAATCGGCCAGTCGAGCCGATCAGCACGCCCGTCGCCGCGGCCACGCCGCCTGCGACCGACAATATTCCGCCCGCCCCCACCGACCTTTTCCCAACGGACAAGCCATGACCTCTCCGCTTTATCTCGCCATCGACACCCCGCATCTCGATGCCGCGCTGACGCTGGCGCAGAAGGTGCGGCGCCACGTCGGCGGGTTGAAGCTGGGCCTCGAATTTTTTTGTGCCAACGGGCATCATGGCGTGCACGAAATGGCAAAGTTGGGCTTGCCTCTCTTCCTCGACCTGAAGCTGCACGACATCCCGAACACGGTCGCAAAGGCCATTCAGGCGCTTCGTACCCTCGAACCGGCAATACTGACCGTGCACGCGGCGGGGGGGCGCGCAATGCTCGAAGAAGCAAAGGCCGCAGCTGGGCTGAACACAAAAGTCGTCGCGGTGACGGTTCTGACCAGCCTCGACGCCCCCGACCTCGAAGATATCGGCGTCGGCGGAACCCCGCACGACCAGGTCGTCCGCCTCGCCGCATTGGCGCGCGAGTCCGGATGCGACGGGATCGTCTGCTCGGGACAGGAAGTGAAGGCAGCGCGCAAGGCGTGGCCCGGCGGCTTCTTCGTCGTGCCCGGCGTGCGCCCCGCGAACGGCAAGGTCGGCGACCAGAAACGCATCGTCACGCCGGCGCAGGCAATGACCGACGGCGCCTCGATCCTCGTAGTCGGCCGCCCGATCAGCCAGTCGGCTGACCCCGACCTCGCCGCGCGCGAGATCGAGGCCACGCTTTAACTCCCGCTTGGTCATCCCGGCAAAGGTCGGGATCTCATCGCTGCGATCTGATGCACGGACGAGATTCCGGTTTTTGCCGGAATGACGATTAACAGAGATCCAGTTCATGCCCCCTCTCGTCAAAATCTGCGGCCTCAAGACCCCCGAAGAGGTCGACGCGGCGATCCGCCATGGCGCGACGCACATCGGCCTCAACCTGTACGCGCCAAGCCCGCGCTATATCGACCTCAAGACGGCTGCCGATCTCCGCCACCGCGCAGGACAGGGAAACGTCAAGGTCGCGCTGCTCCTCGTCAACGCGTCGCAGCAGGAAACCGGCGATGCGCTCAGCAAGGTCCGCCCCGACATCATCCAGTTTCATGGCAATGAAACGCCCGAATGGCTTGCGGCCGTCAAGCGGCTCGTTCCTGCCGAGGTCTGGAAGGCTGTCGGACTCAAAGACGCCGGGACGCTCGAACGTATCCAGCAATATCGCGGGATCGCCGACCGCATCCTGTTCGACGCTCCCGCAGCGGCCATGCCCGGCGGAACCGGGACGCGCTTCGACTGGTCGCTGCTCAAAAACCACCGGCATACGATGGATTGGGGCGTTGCGGGCGGGCTGACCGCCGGCAATGTCGCGGAAGCGATCGCCGAAACCGGCGCGCCGCTGGTCGACGTGTCCTCGGGCGTCGAAAGCGCGCCTGGTGTGAAGGATGTGGACAAGATCGCCGCTTTCCTTAAAGCCGCCGGTCGATGACCCAGCTTCCTAACAGTCTTCGCACCGGCCCCGACGAGCGCGGCCATTTCGGCCAGTTCGGCGGCCGCTATGTCGCCGAAACGCTGATGCCGCTGATCCTCGACCTCGAGCGCCACTATCGCGCCGCGCAGGCCGATCCGGCGTTCAAGGCCGAGTTCGACTATCTGCTCAAAAACTATGTCGGCCGCCCGAGCCCGCTGTGGTTCGCCGAGCGGCTGACCGATCATCTTGGCGGTGCGAAGATTTACCTCAAGCGCGAGGATCTCAACCACACCGGCGCGCACAAGATCAACAATTGCATCGGCCAAATCCTGCTCGCGAAGCGGATGGGCAAGACCAAGATCATCGCCGAGACCGGCGCGGGCCAGCACGGCGTCGCGACCGCGACCGTCGCGGCGCTGTTCGGCCTGCCCTGCACCATCTTCATGGGAGCGGTCGACGTCGCGCGGCAACAGCCCAATGTGTTCCGCATGAAGCTGCTCGGCGCCGAGGTCGTCGCGGTGGAAAGTGGCGCCAAGACGCTGAAGGACGCGATGAACGAGGCACTGCGCCACTGGGTCGCAAACGTCCACGACACCTTCTACATCATTGGCACGGTCGCGGGTCCGCACCCCTATCCCGAACTCGTCCGCGATTTCCAAGCGGTGATCGGCGACGAGGCGCGCGCGCAGATCCTCGAAACTGAGGGCCGCCTGCCTGACATGCTGATTGCTCCCGTCGGCGGCGGATCGAACGCGATCGGGCTGTTCCACCCGTTCCTCGACGACGAAGGCGTCGAGATCGTCGGCGTCGAAGCCGCGGGCGAAGGGCTCGACGGCAAGCACGCTGCGAGCCTCGCGGGCGGCCGCCCCGGCATCCTCCACGGCAACAAGACCTTCCTCCTGCAGGACGAAGACGGGCAGATCACCGAGGCGCACAGCATCTCCGCAGGTCTCGACTATCCAGGCATCGGGCCCGAGCATAGCTGGCTCCACGAAATCGGCCGCGTCCGCTACGAGCCCGTCACCGATGACGAAGCCCTCGCGAGCTTCCAGAAACTGACCAAGCTCGAAGGCATCATCCCCGCGCTCGAAAGCGCCCACGCGATCGCCGCGGCCGAACGCATCGCGCCGACGCTGGGCAAGGACAAGATCATCATCGTCAATTGCTCGGGCCGCGGCGACAAGGACATCTTCACCGTGGCCGAAGCGCTGGGGGTGGAATTGTGAACCGCGAGTTTCTTCGTTTCCTGTTCAAAGTCGGCTCTGCGCTAGCGTTGGGGGCTCTGGCCTATTTCTTGGCCAGCTTCGCGATTCCGCATCCCTGGAGCAAGTACCTCGGCATGTTCGTCGGTATTGCGTTCGGCGTAATAGTCGGTATTGCGTTCGGCGTAATAAAGGCGGGCGACGTCTTCGATCGCCTCTGGCCGGAGCCCAAGAAGGGATGGGCAGAATGACCCGCTTCGCCGCCGCCTTCGCCAAACCCCGCCCCGCGCTCGTTGCCTTCATCACCGGCGGCGACGGCAACACCGCCGCGAACCTCGACGCGCTCGTCGCGGGGGGTGCCGATGTGATCGAACTCGGCATGCCGTTCACCGACCCGATGGCCGACGGCCCCGCGATCCAGGCGGCGAACCTGCGCAGCCTCGCCAAGGGTACGACGACCGCCGACCTGTTCGCGATCGCCACCGCCTTTCGCCAGCGCCATCCTGACACCCCGCTCGTCCTGATGGGCTATGCCAATCCGATGACGATCCGCGGCCCCGAATGGTTCGCCGCCGAATGCGCCAAGGCCGGCGTAGACGGGGTCATCTGCGTCGATATCCCGTCCGAGGAGGATGCCGAACTCGGCCCTGCGCTCCGCGCCGCCGGCATCGACCTGATCCGCCTCGCCACGCCGACAACCGACGCCGCGCGCCTGCCCGACGTGCTGAACGGCGCCGGCGGCTTCCTCTATTATGTCTCCGTCGCCGGCATCACGGGCCAGCAGCAGGCGGCACAAGCCA
>JAFAED010000420.1 GCA_023424275.1 Pseudomonadota bacterium
TAGGGGATCGACAGCGACGAATAGCGGACATGCGGCGGGAACATTTCGGAGAGCAATGCGGCGACAGGGCCATAGGTGAAACCCGACAGCGCGCTGAGGCCAAGCAGCGCGAGGAAGATGATGACGATGCTTCCCGCATCGGGCACCTGCTTGGCAAAATCATATCCCATCGCCTCGAGCGCGGGCTGGAGCAGCTTCGGATCCTCGCTCGCAACCTCGCGGTCGCCGATGCGGATTTTGACGCTGTCAAAGCCGCCGTCGGTCGCGATCACCGTATAGGGAACGCCAAGCTTCGTAAGCTCGCCGAGCGTCTTGCCGCAGGCGGTTTCCTGTTTCTGGGCAAAGGGATCGAAGCTGCACCGCGATCCCTCGACCGTCACCGGCGCGCGTTCGGCGGCAGCGCTCAACGCCGGGTTGCCGACGCTGCCCATCCACCAGAACAGCGGGAACAGCAGCACCAGCGTCGCCGCATAGCCCCACACGATCGGCTTCTTGCGCCCGATGCGATCGGACAGATGCCCTGCCCACAGGAAAAACCCCATGCCGACTGCCGCGGCGCAGCCGACGATGATTTCGGCCGCGGTATCCTCGACCTTCATCGGCCCCTTGAGGAAGGAAAGGCCGGAAAACATCGCGGTGTACCAGATGACCGTCAGCCCTGCGGCAATACCGAACAGCGCAATGAAGATGCGGCGCGGGTTGCCCGGATAGGTAAAGCTTTCCTTGAGCGGATTCTTTGCCAGTTCACCCTCGGCCTTCATCGCCTGGAACACCGGGCTTTCGGACAGTTTGAGGCGCATCCACAGCGAGATGGCGAGCAGGATCAGCGAAAGCAGGAAGGGCACGCGCCAGCCCCAGCTTTCCCATACCGCATCGGGCATCAGCGCCTTGCAGCCGAGCACGACGATCAGGCTGAGCACGAAACCGCCGACGACGCTCGCCTGGATGAAGCTGGTATAAAAACCGCGCTTTCCGGGCGGCGAATGCTCGGCGACATAGACCGCGGCGCCGCCATATTCGCCGCCGAGCGCGAGGCCCTGCA
Source organism: Pseudomonadota bacterium (assembly GCA_023424275.1). GTDB lineage: Bacteria > Pseudomonadota > Alphaproteobacteria > Sphingomonadales > Sphingomonadaceae > Sphingopyxis. The sequence continues at coordinate 1,043 of JAFAED010000420.1, forward strand.
GCACGCGGAGCAGGATGACGATGATCGGCGCAGCGATGCCGATCGACGCCGCCGACGGGATCATGCCGACGCCCGCGGTGGCGATGCCCATCAGCGTGACGGTGACGAGGAAGGTATATTTGCGGCCGAGCCGGTCGCCGAGAAAGCCGAACAGCACCGCGCCCAAGGGGCGGAAACCGAAACCGACCGCGAAGCCTGCCCAGACGAGCAGGATTTCGAGCGTCGCATTGTCGCTGGGGAAAAAGGCCTTGCCGATGATCGCCGCGAGTGTGCCGTAGATGAAGAAATCATACCATTCGAATACCGTGCCCGCCGACGAGGCGGCGATGACCATGCGGATATCCTTGGCGTTCGGCTGATAGGCCGCGCCATGATCGGCGACGGCGGCTGCGTCGGTCATATACTCTCCCCTGCCCCTGACGGGCTTGCGCCATCTCTAGCGGCCGCCGGACGCCGCGCAAGCCTTCTTGGCGCGGCGCCGTTCCGGTGGCAGACTGCCCCGATGCAGTTCATCGACCTTTCAATCCCGATCACCAACGACGTCGTCTCGGACCCGCCGGTGATGCGCCCGCAGATCACTTACATGACCCACGAGAATACGTGGGAGCAGATCGCGATGTTCTTTCCGGGCCTGACCAGAGACGATTTGCCCGACGGCGAAGGCTGGGCGGTCGAGAGCCTGACGCTGAGCACGCACAACGGCACGCATATGGACGCGCCGTGGCATTTCCACTCGACGACAGACGAAGGCGCCAGCGCCGCGCCGAGCATCGACGAAGCGCCGCTCGACCTCTTCTTCCGCCCGGGCGTGAAGCTCGACTTTTCGGACCTCCCCGCGGGGCATGTCGTGAGCGGTGCCGAGGTCGAGGCCGAGTTGGCGCGGATCGGCCATGCGCTCCAGCCGTTTGACATCGTGCTCGTCCAGTCGGGCGCGGTCTATGGCACAGACAATTTCACCGATCAGGGCTGCGGCATGGGTGCGGAGGCGACATTATACCTCACCGGGCGCGGTGTGCAGGTCGTCGGCACCGACGCGTGGAGCTGGGACGCGCCGTTCAGCCACACGGCGAAGCGCTGGGCCGAAACGCGCGATCCGTCGATCATCTGGGAAGGCCACAAGGCCGGGCGCATCAAGCCCTATTACCAGATCGAGAAGCTCACCAATCTCGCCGCCCTGCCCGCGACCGGCTGGACACTGAGCTGCTTCCCGGTGAAGATCGCACGCGCCAGCGCGGGCTGGATCCGCGCGGTCGCGCTGATCGACTAGAGGTTCTGCGTCGCGAGCACCCAGAGCGTCCAGAGGCTGAGAACCGCCAGCGTCCCGAAGGTCGCGGCCACACCGATCTGCCGCCCGAGCGGTGCCTTGCCGGGCTCCGACGGCGTATAGAGGCCGATGATGTGGCCGGCGCGACCGATCAGGAACACCGCGCCGATGATCATCAGCGCCATATGATTGGCGCGCACCGTTTCGAGCAGGCCGAGCAAGATGATCGTGATCGGGGCATATTCGGCGAGATTGCCGTGCGCACGGCTGGCGCTGATCAGCTTGGCATCGCCATGATCGCCGAAGGCGGCTTTCAGCCGCAGCCGCTGGCGCACGGTATCGATCGCGGTGACGAGCAGCAGCAGCGCGCAGACGGCCGCAACGAATGCGGTAACCGGTAAAGCCATGGTCCCTCTCCCTCTTCGCCGCGGAGCCTAAACGGCAAAACCCGCAGGCGAAAGATCAGAAG
>JAFAED010000455.1 GCA_023424275.1 Pseudomonadota bacterium
AGGCCCATCAGCGTCGAGGTGATCGGCGCGCCGGTGAGGCTGACGAGCTGGCGCAGCGCCGCGCTGGCATCGGGACCGGCGTTGATGACGCCGCCGCCGGTGTAGAAGATCGGCCGCTCGGCCGCGGCGATCATGTCGATCGCGGCGGCAATCGCGTCGGCGTCGGGTTCGACCTGCGGGCGGTAGCTGTTGTGCTGGATGAATTCGGGCACCGAATAGGTGCCGGTCGCGACCTGCACATTCTTCGGAATGTCGATCACCACGGGGCCGGGACGCCCGTGCGTCGCGATATGGAAAGCCTCGTGCATGATCGGGCCGAGACGGTCGGGGTCCATCACGAGATAATTATGCTTGGTGCAATGGCGCGTGATGCCGACGGTGTCGCATTCCTGGAAGGCGTCGGTGCCGATCAGCGTCGTCGGAACCTGACCCGTCAGCACGACCATCGGGATGCTGTCGAGCAGCGCGTCGGTGATGCCGGTGACGGCGTTGGTCGCGCCGGGCCCCGAGGTGACGAGCACGACGCCGGGCTTGCCGGTCGAGCGCGCATAGCCCTCCGCCGCGTGCGTTGCCGCCTGTTCGTGGCGGACGAGGATGTGCTTGATCGAGGGATGGTTGAAGAGCGCGTCATAGATGGGAAGGACCGCACCGCCCGGATAGCCGAACACCGTGTCGACCCCGAGGTCGACCAGCGCCTGAACCACCATGTCGGCACCACTCATTTCCGTCACGACGAAACTCCTTCCGATACAAAAAGGGCAGCGCTTGTGCGCTGCAACAGGGTGCGGGCAATAGGTGTATGATTCTATCCTGTCAACAGCTTATCACGTAATATTATTGCTAATTCCTTGATGGAATCGATGTTTAATGATTCGGTGTGACGCGGCCAGTCGGCGGGCGGCTGGTTGCGGAACCACGTATATTGGCGCTTTGCATATTGGCGCGTGGCTGCCTGCGTCTGCTCAAGCGCTTCGGCGCGAGTGGTGTCGCCGGCGAGGTGGCTCGCGATCTGGGGAACGCCGATCGCGCGCATCGCGGGGAGATCGGGGTTCAGGCGACGCGCGAGCAAGGCTTCGGCTTCTTCGACTGCGCCGCGGTCGAACATCTCGACGAGCCGCGCATCGCAGCGGTCGCGCAGCCAGTCGCGCGGGGGCAGGAGGACCAGCGGGGCGAGGGCGATTTCGTCCGCGATGCCCCCCGCGATCGCCTGTTGCCAGTCGGCGAGGGTGCGGCCGGTCGAGCGCACGACCTCGAGCGCGCGGGCAACGCGCGTCGTATCGGCGGGGTTGAGGCGCGCGGCGGCCTGCGCGTCGGCCGCGGCCAGTGCGGCGTGGGCGTCGGCGACGGGAAGGGCGCGGACGGCCTCGCGAATATCGGGGTCGATCTCGGGCACGGGCGCGATGCCGTAAAGCAGCGTACGCATGTGGAGCCCGGTGCCGCCGACGAGGATGGGGACTTGGCCGGCAGCGTGCGCCTCCGCGATCAGGTCGCGCGCTTCGTCGGCCCAGCGCACGGCATTATGCGCGTCGGCGGCATCGATATGGCCGAACAGGCGGTGGGGGACGCCCTCCATCTCGTCATCGGTTGGTCGCGCGGAAAGGATGCGGAGGTCGGCGTAGACCTGGCTCGCGTCGGCATTGATCACGACGGCGTTGCCGACCTTTTTCGCAAGCGCGACCGCCAAAGCGCTCTTGCCGCTGGCGGTCGGTCCGGCGATAAGTGCCACGGGCTGCCGCATCTTGGCGGTCGAGGAAGAAGGAGATGCCATGTTCGTCGCGACGCTGATAGCAGCCGGAAAGCTGACCGACGAGGTGGTTCGCGAGGGGATCGACCGGCTCGCGGCGACGGGGCACGATGTCGGCGCCCCGCACTGGCTCGACGAGCATGACGCGGCGGACATCGTATTCCAGGGCAGTCTGGTCAGCGCGCGCAAGGAACTGGCGCTGATGGACCATGGCGCGCTCGACATCGTCGTCCAGCCGCTGGGCGACCGGACGAAGAAATTGTTCATCGCCGACATGGATTCGACGATGATCACGGTCGAATGCATCGACGAGCTGGCCGATTATGCGGGACTGAAGCCGCAGATCGCCGCGATCACCGAACGCGCGATGAAGGGCGAACTCGATTTCCGCGCCGCGCTGGAGGAGCGCGTCGGGCTGCTCGCCGGCATGCCGGAATCGACGCTGGTCGATTGCCGGATGGAGCGGGTGAAGCTGACGCGCGGGGCACGGACGCTGGTGCAGACGATGAAGGCGCATGGCGCTTATACGGTGCTGATCTCCGGCGGCTTCACCGCCTTTGCCGGGCCGGTGGGCGAGGCGGTCGGGTTCGACAAGGTGATCGCGAACGCGCTGGAGATTGCGGGCGGCAAGCTGACCGGCAAGGTGGTCGAGCCGATCGTCGACAGCGCCACGAAATTGGAGACGCTGAAGGCCGAGGCCGCGAAACACGGCCTGCCGCTTGCCGAGACGCTCGCGGTCGGTGACGGCGCGAACGATATTCCGATGATTACGTCGGCGGGGTTGGGGATCGGCTATTATCCGCACCCCGCGGCGGGCGAGGCGGCCGATGCGGTGATCCGGCATCACGACCTGACCGCGCTGCTGTGGGCGCAAGGTTATTCGCGGCGGCAGTGGGTTCTGGGGTAGGCGGTGGCGGGTAGCGAGTGGGAGCTGTCGTTTCGTTCGTCGTCACCCCGGACTTGATCCGGGGTCCCGCTTGAGACCCAAGGCAGTCGATACAAAAAAGCGGGATCCCGGGTCAGGCCCGGGATGACGAAAGGGGTGTTGAACGACGTTCGCTCCCCACGGGAAAGTGGAAGCGCCCCGTCCAGTCCTAGATGACCGAGGGGAGGCGATGGTAGGAATGCCCGATTGGGAGGTCGCATGACGAAGCACCGCATCTATTCGATCAGCGTCGCGAGCGTGTATCCGCATTATATCGCCAAGGCGGAGAAGAAGGGGCGGACGAAGGCCGAGGTCGACGAGATTTTCCGCTGGCTGACGGGCTATAGTCAGGCGGCGCTGGAGGCCGAGCTGGCGAAGGGCACGAATTTCGAGGATTTCTTTGCGGCGGCGCCGGCGCTCAACCCCGCGCGCGAGCTGATCACCGGGGTGATCTGCGGTATCCGGGTCGAGAATATCGAGGACCCGCTGATGAAGGAAATCCGCTATCTCGACAAGCTGATCGACGAGCTTGCGAAGGGGAAGAAGATGGAGAAGATCCTGCGGGGGTAGGGGGCAGCCGTTCCATCATCGTCATCCCGGACTTGATCCGGGATCCATGAACGCGGCGGATGCTATGGACCCCGGATCAAGTCCGGGGTGACGAAAGGGGGAAATGTCCGCTTCCCCAATGCTGTCCTCAATCCTCGATCGGCGCCGCGCCGGCTTCGGCAAAGCCGGTATCGGCGAGGCGCTTCAGCGCGGCGGCATATTTGGCGGTGTCGAGATAGGGGTGCAGGCTGACGATCTTGCCCCAGCGCAGGCGGATGATGTGGACGCCGTCGTTGACGTAGCTGGTGTCGCCGTCGGCCATCACCGCGCGGTCGCGCCATTCGATCACCGCGGTCGTGTCCCACGGCGTGCCGCTCGACGCGATATGCTTGATCTCGAATTTGAGGACGGGGTGGACCGCGAAGAGGCGCTGGAACCAGGCGCGTAGCCCGGCCTTGGTGTGGCGGGTGCCGCCGAGGGCGTGGTCGCCGGGGAAGATATGTTCGAACCGATCGGCCATGCCGGCGAGCGCGGACTCCCAGTCGCCGCGGCTGAGGCCGTCGAAAATCTTGCGAACCTGGCGGCGGACGATGGCGTGATACATGGCGATGCTCCTGCAAGTATTGACGATGTTAACATTGACGATGCGCAAATGGGGTCGATGTTTACAATGTCAACACTGGTGCAGGTTTTTTTGTAAAACGGCCTGCCGCGCGCGGCGTGCAGGCCGGGTTGTTGCCGAAGGCTTGCAGGGTCAGGCCGGCGTCTTGACCTTGACCCAGACGTGCACCGTCGCGGCGAATTTGCCCGGTTCGGGCTTGCCCACGTCGATCCGTTCGGCGGTGACGAGTTCGCCGGTGGCGAGGTTGAAGCTGGCCCATGGTTTCGGCATGCGGCCGAAGGTCATTTTCTGGATCGGCTGGCCGGTGGCGGTGTTCATGATTGTCGCGGTGATACCCATGGCGTGCCGGTAGCGGCGCTGCGACGATTCTGTCCAGCGGGGAAGTCGATGGTGGGCCGCAT
>JAFAED010000499.1 GCA_023424275.1 Pseudomonadota bacterium
CCTCCCCACGGCTCCGCCGCAGGGAGGATTAAATGTTAGTCGACCGCCTTGACGATCAGGCTGGCGTTGGTGCCGCCAAAGCCGAAGCTGTTGTTGAGCGCCGCGCGTACCTTGCGCTTTTTTGCGACCTTGGGGACGAGGTCGGCGCCCTCGGTGCCTTCGTCGGGATTGTCGAGGTTGAGCGTCGGCGGCACGACCTGGTCGCGGATCGCAAGGATGCAGAAGATCGTCTCGACCGCGCCGGCGCCGCCGAGCAAATGGCCGATCGCCGATTTGGTCGAGCTCATCGAGACATTGCCCATCGCGTCGCCAAACAGGCGCTTCACCGCGCCGAGTTCGATCGTGTCGGCCATCGTCGAGGTGCCATGCGCGTTGATATAGTCGATGTCGGCGGGGGTCATGCCCGCCTTCTTCAGCGCCGCGCTCATCGAGCGGAAGGCGCCGTCCATTTCGGGATCGGGGGCGGTGACGTGATAAGCGTCGCCCGACAGGCCATAGCCGACGACTTCGGCATAGATTTTTGCGCCGCGCGCCTTGGCATGCTCATATTCCTCGAGCACGACGACGCCTGCGCCCTCGCCCATCACGAAACCGTCGCGGTCCTTGTCATAGGGGCGGCTCGCCTGTTCGGGGCGGTCGTTATAGCTCATGTTGAGCGCGCGCGCCTGTGCGAAGCCCGCGATGCCGATCGGGCAGATCGTCGCCTCGGCGCCGCCCGCGAGCATGATGTCGGCATCGTCGTCGCGGATCATGCGCGCGGCATCGCCGATCGAATGCGCGCCGGTCGAGCAGGCGGTGACGACGGCGTGGTTCGGACCCTTGAGGCCATATTTGATGCTGACCTGCCCCGAGATCAGGTTGATCAGGCGGCCATGGACGAAGTGCGGCGACACGCGGCCCGGCCCCTTTTCGGCAAGCAGCAGGCTTTCGCTCTCGATGCCCGGAAGGCCGCCGATGCCCGAACCGATCGAGCAGCCGGCGCGGACCTTCTGTTCCTCGGTGAGTTCGGTGAGGCCGGCGTCTTCGAGCGCCTGCCCCGCGGCATCGATGCCGAAGATGATGAAGGGATCGACCTGACGCTGGACCTTGTGATCGACGCGCTTGCCAGGATCGAAGCCATATTCATGGTCGGGTCCCTTGACCTCGCACGCAATCGTGCATTTCTGGTCCGACGCGTCGAAATGGGTGATCGTGCCGGCGCCCGACTTGCCCGCGATCAGATTGGCCCATGTGGTTTCCACATCGGCACCCAGCGGCGTCACCAAACCCAAACCCGTCACCACAACCCGGCGCATAGTCATTCCTTTCATCGGCCCCTGCCCCCGCAGCGGGCCGCGTCATTATCTTCGGCGCGCTTCTAGAGGAGCGGCGCGCATAAAAAAAGCTTCCCGGCCACTGCGCACGAGCGCTCGGGACCGGGAAGCCGGAAACGCGTAGGCGGCGCCGGCGTGGCCGGACCGCAGGGACTTAGCCCTTGTTCGCTTCGATATAGTCGATCGCGTCCTTGACGGTGGCGATCTTTTCCGCCGCATCGTCGGGGATTTCGACGCCGAATTCTTCTTCGAACGCCATCACCAGTTCGACGATGTCGAGGCTGTCGGCGCCCAGATCGTCGATGAAGCTTGCTTCTTCGGTGACCTTGTCGGCTTCGACGCCCAGATGTTCGACGACGATCTTCTTAACCTTTTCGGCCGAATCGCTCATGCACAGTTCCTTTTTTCTGACTATGTCGTGAATGTTGAAAATTGCCCTAGTGCCCGTGGGCGGGGCTGGCAAGAGGGCTGGCATCGACCATGCGGCGAAGCGCCGGACGACCAAGCTTCCTCTACACCGCTGTAGGCCGACCGTGTCCCTTTCTGCCCCTCCGGCACCTCCTATGGAGATAGGCAATAGCCTCGCGCCCTTCAAGGCCGACCTCGCTTGCGCAATCGAAATCTGTTGCCGCCGCTGCGAACGGCATCGCGAACGCGTCAGCCAACCGACGAAAGAGCGAACGTTCGTATGCCGACGGCGCGTTTCACGGCGCCGTCTTCGCGGGAACCACGCCCGATTCGCGCAGCGCGGCCGCGGCACGCTGAATCACCACCGGCGTGATGATGAACCGGCTGACCACCACTTCGGGCGGCGCGGTAGCGGGCTGGCGCGTATATTCGAGCAGGCGCTGCCACTGCACGCGCGCCTGCGGCACTTCGCCGCGCCGCGCCAGCACGATCGCGCGCACCATCATATATTGCGGCTCCATATTGCTGGGCGCCGGCATGTGGTCGAGGATCGTCTGCGCCTCTTCCTGCTCGCCGCGCTGCGACAGGATGAAGGCGAGCGTTACCGCAGGAACGCCCGGATAGGATGCATCGAGCATGAGTGAACGGCGCAGCAGCGCTTCCCCTTCGGGCATCAGCCCGCAGGTGACCTTGAACAACCCGAGAAAGCCCGACATGTCGGCATCATAGGGGTTGAGCGCGAGCGCCGCGTCGCCCATCGAATTCCCCCCCGCGCAATTGCCGGCGTAAAAATTGGCGCGCGCCATCGCGAACAGGCCCGCCGACGAATTGGGGCTATTCTCATAGGAACGCTGCGCGAGCGCACGCGCTTCGGCGAAGGCTTCGCGCCCCGCCGCGGTCCCCCGCTGCGGCTGCCAGTCGCCATAGCGCACGAGCGACAGCGCCGTGAGCGCAATGGAGTCGCGCGGATTGCCCCGCAACGTCGCGCGCAAACATGCGTCGACCTGTTTGACCGACGAGGTATTGCGCATCTGGCGCATGCGGTTGAACTGGGCAAAACAGGGATATCCGGCCGCGAAATTGTCGGGCTGGCGCTGGACCTGATCGCGCACGATGACGCCATAGTCGCCGGCCACTTGGGCAATTGCGGGATCCAGCCCCGTGAATTCGGGAGTGTCGGCATCGCCGAGCCGAAGTTGCTGCGACCAGATGGCACGCTGGTCCGCGACGCGGTTGAGGACGAGGGTGATGTCGGAGCCGCCGTCGAGCGTACGCACCAGCGACGCGTCGAGCCGATAGTCGCTGCTGCGCGGCGCCGCGCTGCCTGGCGCCTTGGCGCTCAGCAGGTCGATCAGGTCGAAACGCCGAAGTCCGTCGCGCAGCTTGCCGTCGAGCGCGCGCGCCAGGGCCCGCGATTGGGGCGAGTTGCCCGCCGCCGGGGCGCTGAGTTCGACCAGGGGCACGGGCACCGGATCGCTGACGAACAGCCGGCCCGGCCCGCCGCGAAGCGTCCAGAGCGCCGAAAGCGCAAGCACAAGAAGGGCGAGCACAACCGCCCAGCGGCCATAGCGCGCCCCGCCCTGCCGTGGCCGCGCCGTGCCGGGTGCGGCCGGCCCGGTCGCTGCGGTCGCCGCGGCTGCTGCCTTGACGTCACTTTCGCCCGCCGGATCGTCCGCCGACCGCGTCGGCGGCGCCGAGCGATGCTGGACGACGACCTCGTAACTGCCCTGCGGCACGCGCAGGCGATGGATCCACGGCGTGTCGGCGTAATAACGGTCGAGTAGCGTGCGCAATCGCCCGACCATGACGCGCGGATAGCTGTCGACGGCGGGGTCGAAATCTTCGCTACGGCCAAGTGCCTCGGTCGCGATCGCATAGGCCTTGGGCGAACTGCGGCCGCCGCGCAGACGGTGTTCGACCAGGAATTGCAGCAGGCGCGACAGCACCGGCGAACGGACGAACAGCGGGGAATCGAGCAGGCGCTCGAGCTCCTCTGCGATGATCCGGTCGGTTTCACCCGGATTCTGTGTCTCGTTCGCTTTCGCGTGGTCCATGCTACCCTCAAATGCCTCCGACGGGCGGGGCGGTAGATACGCCAATCAGCATGCGCGACCAGCCATTGTTACTTCCACGTAACGGTAACAGGAAGGCCGCATGCCATATCAGAAGAAAACTCCCTCGCCAATCCGCCCGGAAAAACGCGAAATCGGGTTAAGGATTGGTTATCAAACGGCAACATTCGGGCATGTGACCCCTTGTAACTGCCACACGTCCCGAATTGTGTCATTCTTTTCGGCGTCGCATCATTCCTACGATGATGCGGTGTTGAGGCCGATAGGCGAAAGGTGCGAGCTGGTCCCTGGCACCCTTCAACCCCCCTCCGGCTTCATTCCAAGACTTCGCCGGGCGGCGCGACAGCCCCACCTGTCTGTCCGCCCGGCAAGTCGACCTCTTACCTCCCGCCCCCGACAGTCACAGCCGTGCGACGCCGCCTCGGCCACAGGCGCAGCGCCAGCGCAGCGACCAGCATGCCCCCGAAGATCAGCCCGACGATGCGCTTGCCCGGATCGTCGCCGAGGGCGCGCCCGGCATAGCTCGCGGTAAAAATGAACCAGAGATAGTAGATGCCGAAGCCGTGAAGACGCTTCCACCACTTGCCGAGCCGCCGCTGCCAGCCGTCGGTCGATGTGATCGCCATGACATAGAGTATGGCATAGGCAAGCCCGCCGCCGATCAGCGACTGCCATGTCCGCCCGGGGGCATAGACGATGATGTTGACCGCGAGCGCAGCAAGATGGATCGTGTGCGCGAGCGCGAAACCCAGCCCCCATTGCCGGCGGCGGCGAAGCAGCGCGCGTGTCGCTGACCCCGGCCAGCGGCGAACGAGCGTCGATGCGAGAAAGGTCACGAGGAAGAGCGGCAGCGCGGCGCGCGCGGTCCATCGCGCGGCAAGCCCCGCACGCTCCGCCGCGTCCGCCCCGGCCAGCAATCCCGCCGCGACCGCTGCCAGCCCGACGACAAGGCCCAAGAGCAACGGCGTCCCGCGACGATCGAACCAGCCGCTCAAAGCCGGATGAACCCCATGATGATAAAGCCGTGCATCGTCACCCCCAACCGTTGCTCACAGCCTATAGAAAAGGGGCGCCGGTTTCCACCGACGCCCCCATCATTTTCAAAAGCGCCAGGGCTCAGGTCGTTGTGGTCGCCGGCGTCTTGCACGGGCCGGTGTGGGTCGCGGTCATCTGCATGACCATTTCCATGTCGCCGCCCGT
>JAFAED010000503.1 GCA_023424275.1 Pseudomonadota bacterium
GTTCGGCGACGTGGCAGTCCTCGAGATAGCGCCCGCCGACCTCGGCCGGATCGGCGAGGTTGACGTCGGAGAAACGGTGCCCCGACGAGGCGAGGCTGACGAGGCGGCCGCCGTCCTTGATGAGCGACGCGATGCGGTTCGCGAAGGTGAAGTGGCCGAGGTGATTGGTGCCGAACTGCGTCTCGAACCCGTCCTCGGTCTTGCCGAAGGGGGCGGCCATCACGCCAGCATTGTTGATGACGACGTCAAACGGACGGCCGTCGGCGACGAGAGCGTCGGCGGCGGCGCGCACGCTGGCGAGCGAGGCGAGGTCGAGCTGGATCAGCTCGAAGCTGCCGCCCCCGGCCTTTGCGGCGTCGCGGACGGCGCCGGTCGCGCCTTCGGCCTTGGCGAGGTCGCGCGCGGCGCCGACGACATCGGCACCATGCGCGACGAGCGCGCGGGCGGTTTCGACGCCGAGCCCGGCCGAGACGCCGGTGACGAGGAAGCGCTTGCCCGACAGGTCGACCCCGGCGAGGACGTCGTCGGTGGTCGATTTCGCGTTGAACTGGGTCATGCTAAGCTCCTTGGATGAAGCAGGGCGGAGGGGAGTGCCCTGACCCGATCAAGATAGGCGCTGCGCCCGCCACCGCGCTGCCCGATCATGGCATCTGCTTGCCTATTCCTCTCAATGCGGTGGCGGCGAGGAAGCCGTCCCTTGCGCGCGGGCGCGCGGCGTCCGATGTTGGGTCCATGCAAGACCGGCTCGACTCGATATGCCAGCAAGTGCTGCGCCACGCGGTTTCTCCCTATTATGAGACGCCGGTGCCGCGGCTGGTCGTTGCGACGCAATGCGCGCCGACCAGCGGGGTCGCGACCGTCTATGAACCCGTCACCTGCCTGATCCTGCAAGGGACGAAGCAGGTCGTGATCGGCGACCAGGTGCTGCGATACGATGCGTCGAGCTATTTCGTCGCCTCGCTCGACCTGCCCGCGGTGGGCCGCGTGGTCGAGGCGAGCCCCGACAAACCCTATGTCGCCGCGGCGCTGCGCATCGACCGCGGCGCGCTCGCCGATTTGATCGCCAGCATGGACCCGGCGAGCATCGGCCACACGCCGCCGGGCGACCTCGCGGGCTTTGCCGTCGCGTCGGTGACCGAGGAGCTGGTCGAGGCGTGGGCCGGCCTGCTCGGACTGCTCGACCGGCCGGGCGATGTCGCGATGCTGGCGCCGATGCGCGAGCGGGAAATCCTCTATCGGCTGCTGCAGGGGCCGCTGGGGCATCAACTGTGTGCCATCGCGCAGGAGGACAGCCGGCTGTCGCGGGTGCGGCGCGCGATCCTGTGGATGCACGAACATTTCGACAAGATGTTGCCGACCGCGACGCTGGCGGAGATTGCGGGGATGAGCACGGCCTCCTTCCATCGGCATTTCAAGGCAGCGACCGCGATGAGCCCGCTGCAATTCCAGAAGACGCTGCGCCTGCATGCCGCGCGGCGCCTGCTCGCGGGCGGCAGCGAGGCGAGCCGCGCCGCCTATTCGGTCGGGTACGAGAGCGCGTCGCAGTTCAGCCGCGAATATGCCCGCGCCTTTGGCCTGCCGCCCTCGCGCGATGCCGAGCGGCTGCGCGGGGTGGTGCAGGTGGGGGCGGGGGCAGGCGCCGCGGCGGCCTAGACCAGGAGTCTAGGCTGGGGCATCGGCCTTGGCGGCGGCGACCGCAGCGTCCTTTTCGGCGCGCAATTGTTCGGTGTGGAGCAGCTTGTCGGCCATCGCCTGCCATGCGGCGGCGGCGCGGAGGTTGCGGTCGCGGACCTGCGCCAGTGCCGATCCCTCGGCCTCGGCCGTGCATTTTGCGGCCTGTGCGACATAGAATTCGATGGTGGCCGACATGGCTGCTTCCTTGTGCTTGGGTCGATCAGTCGACCATATCGGCGATCAGGCGCCGGAGCTCGCGGCGCGACAGCGTCGGACGGCGGCGGCGCGACGGGGTTGCCGTCTGGGCCTTGCCGGCCAGCGACAGCGCGGGCAGAGCGGGGAAAATCGAATTATCATTATAAAACATAGTCATCATCTTTATCTTTGATTATATTTTCGCTTGTCGGACGCCGGCGCGGTTTGCGCCGGCCCTGTCGTTACAGCCCGCGCCGTTTGCGCTGGCTGGGGGGAACCGGCCCGGTCCCGCGTTCGCGGTAGACGAGACGGCCCTTGCTGAGGTCATAGGGCGTCATTTCGACGCGCACGGCGTCGCCGACGACCGACCGGATGCGGAAACGCCGCATCCGGCCCGCCGTATAGACGATCACCCGATGACCGTTTTCGAGTATGACGCCGAAGCGTCCGTCGGGCAGGATCTCGTCGATCTGCCCCTCGAACGTCATGAGTTCCTCTTTAGCCAAATCAGGCCGACTGGAGGTTCACGGCCGAAACCTTGCCATTGCGGCCGGTTTCGAGTTCGTAGGACACGCGCTGTTCCTTGTGGAGCGTGTCCATGCCCGCGGCCTGGACCGCGGTGATGTGGACGAAGCTGTCGCCCGAGCCGTCTTCATTTTCGATGAAGCCATAACCCTTGTCGGTGTTGAAGAATTTTACGGTGCCGATCGGCATGGGGTGTTTCCTTTCACGAGAAACGGGAATCCGGCGGCAAAAGCGCCGCAGGAGCTGGTAGCGTGTGAAGGGAAGATAGTGCCTTCGAGAGGCCGTCAAATTCCGTCGCAGGCGACGATAGCTTCCCGAATATGGCGGTTTTCCTTGGAAAGTCAAGGTTGGGGGGGCGGCGCATCCACAACCGCGTCATTCCCGCGCACGCGGGGACCCAGTTGCGACGGTTCGATACGGCGCTGCCGCGCCGTTTTGCTTGTTTTGCCGGGTCCCCGCCTTCGCGGGGATGACGAGGCGAGCGAGTGCATCAACCGCTGGCGCTTTTCCGCGCGCAGTTGCCTTCGGGCGCCGGGTCGTTGGCGGGGTCGGGCAGGGCAAAGAAGGCGCGGCGGGCGGCTTCGCCGGCGCGGCGGAGCGGCGTGACCTCGGCGGCGCGGCGTGCTTCGTAAAATTCGATCTCGTCGTCGTCGAGTTCGCGGGCATAGGCGGGGTCGCCGAACTGCCCCTCCTCAAGGCCGTCGAAATCGCCGGGCGGCGGAAAGTCGGTGCGCCAGTCGTCGGCGTGGTCGTCGTACCAGACGGTCATCGCGGCGGCGGCCTGTTCGGGGGTCTCGGCCGGTTCACCGTCCCCGCCGAAATCGGCGGAAATCTGCGCAACTTCATTCGCTATTGCGGTGCCGCGCCACAGGGCGGCGAGCGGGTTGGCGCAATTGTCGCGTCCCGCGAGCCAGAGCGCGAGCGCCGCGGCCATGCCCTCGGTCGCGGGTGCGGGTGCGGGGGCGGTTTCGGTGCTGCCGTCGGGCGTGTCGTCGGATGCCGATGGGGATGCGGATGGGGCGGCCGCGGCGTGCGCGGCCTTGGCGCCGCCGGGTGCGGCAGCCTCGGCGGCGTCGAACAGCGACAGGAAGCCCGGCCAGTCGCCGGCGATCGTCTGCGCGAGCATCTCCTCGCCTTCGCGCGCGCGCGTTTCGACCATGCGGTCGAGGCGCGCGAGCATCGCGAGGCCGAGGCGGCTGTCGATGCGGCGGCGCTTGTAAAGGCTGCGGTCTTCCTCGCGATAGATGGTGGTCATCTCGTCATGCCCCCAGATCGCGCGGTCGAGCAGCTCGTCGACGAGCCGCCCGCGCGCGATCAGCAGCGCCGCGGCGCAGCCGAGCCGGAACGCCGCGCCCTCGGGCCGCTGCTTGAGCTGATAGACGGCGCCGGGCGACATGCAGACCTTCGCCGCCGAAATCTTCACCGACCCGTTGGTGGCGAACGCCTCCAGAAATTCGCGCTGGAGCCGCGGCGTCCAGTGATAGCTGCCGGGGGCGGGGATAAACGCGGGATCGTGCGGGGAGTCGTCCATCGATTCGTCCTTTCGGTTGGTTAAATCCGACAGAATGAACCATATGGGTGAAATGTAGGAAAGATGGAATTTTGATGGAAGATTTTTCATCCAGATTAATGACAGAAGTCTTTGCGACGGTTTTTGAATGAAGCTACGCTTGGGGTAGTTTTGCCGTTATGGGGGAAGTGCGTGGTTAGGCTTTCTAGATTCAGGGTTTCGGGCCTTTTTGGGGAATTTGATCACGATATTCCATTCAATGAGGGCCAACGGATCACCGCCCTTATCGGACCCAACGGTCTAGGAAAGACGGTTTGTCTTCGTCTTATCAATGCTCTTTTTAGAAAACACTGGTCTATCCTTTCTTCTACTGACTTCCGGGAAATCGAGTATGAATTCTCTGATGGAAGCGTTGTCTCCGTAAATCACAGATATGGTGGGAGCTCCGATACAGATGTCAGCGATGCTCTTGGTATCGAGTTCCAGACAAGAATTTCGGGATCTGAAGATATTGAGCCGTGGTTTCCCCGTGTTTCTGAAGAGATTCCGGGAAAATTGAGCAGAATAGAATCTTATCTTCCATATATAACGAGAATTGGTCCGAAATCATGGATTCATGATGTGACACGTCAAACGTATTCCCTTCAAGAGCTTATGGAATCTTTTGGGGATCAGTTTCCAGATCATATTGTGAGAACTCTTAGTTCTAATCCACCTCCGAAGTTGAACGAACTTATTTCTCAGGTTGATTGCCATCTCATCGAGACCCAAAGACTGTTAGTATTGTCCCCTGAGGAAGGGAGGCGAATGGGTGCCGCGCCATCCACTTTCGCTATTTCTCGGAAGGCGCAAACGCTAAAATCGGTGATCGAACGGGAACTCGCTAACTATGCAGCAACCTCGCAGTCGCTGGATAGGTCATTCCCTCGCCGTGTTCTGCAACAAGGGGGAGTGAGCCCTTCCGAAAGTATTGCAGCGAGTTTGTCGGAGTTGGAGCGCCTTCGGACTGGGTTAACTGAAGCTGGTATTCTGGACCAAGAAGAGGAGGACGTCCTTCCCCCTGTTGATATTATTGATCCAGCAGTGGCTTCAGTTTTGAATGTTTACGTCGAAGATACAAAGAAAAAATTAGAAGTTCTTGAAAAGCTAAGGTCAAGAATACTCCTATTCATAGAATTAATAGACGAGAGGTTTGAACCGAAGTATGTTGTTGTTGAAAAATCTGTTGGATTTTTTGTTAGAAGAAGCTCTGACGTAGTTATTCCACTAGAAAAGCTTTCATCAGGCGAGCAGCATCAGCTTGTTTTGTTTTTTGAATTGCTTTTTGAGCTGAGAGAAAATGCTCTAATATTAATTGATGAGCCAGAATTGTCTTTACATATTTCTTGGCAGAAGCAGTTTGTATCAGATCTGAAGCGGATAATCGCGCTTAATGGATTTGACGTTCTCTTGGCTACCCATTCGCCGCAGTTGGTCGGCGAATGGGAGGATTTGGTCGTTGAACTCGGTGACGTAGACGACTGATGAGGTCTATGTCCAAGCATATTCGGCCGTCCGACATTGCCGCCCAAATCCGTATGGAGCGTCAGCGCCATAAGGGAGCATTTCTGCTGTTCGAAGGGTCGAACGATCTTAAGAGATTCAAAAAATTTTTTGATGGCGAAGCCTGCTCGTTTGTAAATTGTCTTGGAAAAGAGAACGTTCTGGGTGCGATTGAGGACGAACAGAACGCCGGGAGAGAGGACGTCTTGGGTTTTGCGGATGCGGATTTTGATCGAGTCCTTAACGCCTTTGTCGACAACGAGGATGTAATTTTCTCTCAGTGTCATGACTTCGACCTAGATATCAGCGCGTCGGACGCGATTCACCGGTATTTCGAAGAGGTAGCAGACGAGAAGAAGGTCGATGCTTCCGGGGGCTGCAATGATTGCGTCAATCAGATTCTCGAGGCAATTAAACCTCTGTCTGCAATGAGGTTCGCTAATGAGCGTCACCGGCTGGGATATTCCCTTGCGAACGTGCAGCATGATGTCTTTTTCGATGGTCATGCGGTGGACGTTCCGGCCATGATCGACTCAGTTTCCCAAGGTCGATTTTCCTCAGCGCAGCACAAGGCTGCGCTTTTGCAGCACATTAATCGTTATCATGCGGCAGCCTTCGATCTCGGCCAATTTACAAATGGTCATGATTTTTTCGCAGCCCTTGGTATAGCGCTGCGAAGCAAGCTAGGGAATCGGCAGATTCCGCAAACTTGGAGATCTGAGGTGGAGAAGCACCTGCGTCTGACGTTTGATATAGGTGACTTTCAGAAAATCGGCTGTGTGCCGAAGATTCAGGATTGGCAGGTCCGCAGTGGATTTCAGGTATTAAAGGCCCCCCTATGACGTTTTTGCGCTATTTTGGAGTGACGGGAGTTGGCTAACAATCTCCATATCTCGTATGACCTGATTGCTCCGGATCGGAACTACGATGTTTTGATTGCGAAGATTAAGGAGTTGGGTGGCTGGGCAAAGGTGGGCTATTCATTCTGGTATGTGAATTCATCGTATACCTCATCGCAAGCACGGGACTATCTGCTTCCTGTTTTGGATGGTAACGATAAATTGTATGTTGTGGACGCAACTAACGGTGCTGCCTCTTGGCACAATCTTTCAAGCGAAGTGAGCCAGCACGTCCTAAACAATTGGTCAAAATAGGCTTTTGTTCGTCCGAAGGCTTAAAGTTCACGCCCCATTCGCCGCGCTAAGGATCGCCCGCACACTCGCGGTAGCCACGTCGTTATCCAGCCCGCACCCAAACAGGCTCTTCCCGTCCGCCGTGCGGCATTCGACATAGGCAGCGGCCTGCACATTGCTGCCCTGGCCGATCGCGTGCTCGCTATAGTCGACGATGTCCATCACCGGGCCGCCGCTTTCGCTGAGCGCGGCGATGACGCTCGACATCAGGCCGTTGCCGCGGCCGCTGACGCTGCGGGGGGTGCCGTCGATGGTGAGCTTGCCGGCGAAGATGCGGTCGGCGCCGCTGTGCGTCTCCGACCAGTCGACGAGCTGGAAGCGCTTGGCTTCGGTGGTCAGATACTGGCCCTCGAACGCGTGCCAGATATCCTCGGCGCCGAGTTCGCGGCTCGTCTGGTCGGCGAGCGCCTGCACGATATGGCTGAAGCTCGCCTGCATTTTCTTGGGCAGTTTCAGGCCCTTGTCCTGTTCGAGCACCCATGCGACGCCGCCCTTGCCCGACTGGCTGTTGACGCGGATCACCGCTTCGTAGCTGCGGCCGAGGTCGGCGGGGTCGATGGGGAGGTAGGGGACTTCCCAGCGCTGGTCATTCTGGCGCTCGCGCGCGGCGAAGCCCTTCTTGATCGCGTCCTGATGGCTGCCCGAAAAGGCTGTGTAGACGAGCTCGCCGCCATAGGGGTGGCGCGGGTGGACGGGCAGATTGTTGCAATATTCGACCGTCTGGATGACCTCGTCGATGTTCGAGAAGTCGAGCTGCGGGTCGACGCCCTGCGTGTACATGTTGAGCGCGACGGTGACGAGGCAGGTGTTGCCGGTGCGCTCGCCATTGCCGAACAGGCAGCCCTCGACGCGGTCGGCGCCCGCGAGCAGGCCGAGTTCGGCCGCCGCGACGCCGGTGCCGCGGTCGTTGTGGGTGTGCAAGCTGATGATCGCGCGGTCGCGGTTCGGCAAATTCTTGCAGAAATATTCGATCTGGTCGGCGTAGATGTTCGCCGTCGACGCCTCGACCGTCGCGGGGAGGTTGAGGATGATCGGCTTGTCTGTGGTGGGTTGCAGGATGTCCATCACCGCTTCGCAGCAGGCGATGCTGAAATCGAGCTCGGCGGTCGAGAAGGTTTCGGGGCTGTATTCGAAGCGCCAGTCGGTGCCGGGCAGGCGCGCGGCATTGTCGCGGAGCTGCTTTGCGCCCTCGATCGCGATGCCCTTGATCTCGTCCATCTCCATGCCGAAGACGATCTTGCGCCAGGCGGGGCTGACCGCGTTATAGACGTGGACGATCGCGGTTTTCGCGCCTTCGAGGCTGTCGAAGCTGGTGCGGATGAGGTCGGCGCGGCTTTGCGTCAGCACCTGCGGCGTGACGTCGTCGGGGATGCGGCCGTTCTTCACGAGGCCGGAGATGAAGTCGAATTCGGTCGCGCCCGCGCTGGGGAAGCCGACCTCGATCTCCTTGAACCCGCAGCGGACGAGCAGGTCGAAGAAGCGCGCCTTTTTCTCTGCATCCATCGGGTCGATCAGCGACTGGTTGCCGTCGCGCATGTCGGTGGAGAGCCAGATCGGCGCAGTCGTGGTGACGCGGCCGGGCCATTCGCGGTTCGCCAAGGGAACCTGCGGGAAGGCGCTATATTTGACCGAGGGGTCGCGGAGCATGGTCATGGTGAGGTAACTTCTTCTGCTGTCGGTTGCGGTGCTTTGTCGATCGGACCCTTGAGCGGGTGGCCGCGACTAGCGCGCAGCCAGTGTCACGCCCAAGGGCGTGTAAGTCGCAGAAGAAGAAGGGCGTTGCCGCGC
>JAFAED010000506.1 GCA_023424275.1 Pseudomonadota bacterium
GAATTGTCGTCGATGCGCGCGCGCGGGCTGACCGACGCGCACCCCGATGTCATCGCGCTGAAAAGCCAGATCGCCTCGCTCAAGGCGATGGCCGACCGTGAAGGTGCAGGCGGCGGGGGCGGCGGCAATTCGCAGAACCCTGCCTATGCTTCGCTGGCCGCGATGCGCGCCGAGCGTCAAGCGACCGTGAGCGCCTTGTCGGCGCGCAAGGCGCAGCTGACCGGCGACATTGCCAAGATCACGTCGCAACAGATCCAGAACCCCGGCATTGCGGCCGAATATGACCGGATCAACGGCGAATATACCGCCTTCAAGGCGCAATATGACAAGCTGCTCGCCCAGCGCGAACAGGTGCGGCTGCGTGGCTCGGTCCAGACCGAAACCGACGCGATCAAGGTCGAACTGCTCGATCCGCCGTCGAAACCGACGAGTCCCGCTGCACCGAACCGCCCGCTGTTCCTGACGCTCGTGCTGCTTGCCGGCATCGGCGGGGGGATCGGCGTCGCCTTCGGCCTGGGTCAGGTACGCACCAGCTATGCGACCGCGGGCAAGCTCGAACGCGCCAGCGGACTGCCGGTGATCGGTTCGATCACCGAAGTGGTGACGCCCGAACGCCATCTCGACCGGCGCAAGAAACTCGTCTGGCTCGCCGGCGGAGGGGGGGCGCTTGTCGGCCTCTACGCCTTGTTGCTGGTCGCCGAATTCATCCAGCGCGGCATGGTTGCGTGACGGGGGACGATGACATGAACGACCAACGCAAAGTCAAGCGACCGCCCTCGCTCCTCGAACGCGCTGCCGACATGTTCGGCATCGATCCCGCGGCCAACGCGCCGACGATCGACGTTGCGAAACTGCCGCCCGAGCCCGAGAAAAAAGCGCGCAAAGTCCAGGCCGAACCGGCCGTCGAGGCGGCGAAGCCCGAAATCCTCGATCCGGTCGTCGAAGCCGCACCTGCGGTCGAGCCGGCGCCGTCGCCCAAGCCGTCGCCGCGCAAGGATATCGCCAAGGCGGCGCCCGCTGTCGCGCCGGCACGCCAGGGAACGATCGATCGCGATCGGCTGGCGTCGCGCGGGATGATCGTGCCGGGCACGCCCGTCACCGGCATCTCCGAAGAATATCGCATCGTGAAGCGCGAGTTGATCCGCAATTTCGGCGGTGTCGGCAATCGCCCCGTCCTGCCGCGCGGCCACCGCGTGCTGATCGCCTCGGCTAACCCGGGCGAGGGCAAGACCTTCTCGGCGGTCAACCTGGCACTCAGCCTCGCGGTCGAGGCCGATCACGACGTGTTGCTGATCGACGCCGACATCGCCAAGCCGAGCGTGCTCGAAGCGCTGGGGCTGGACGATGGTCCGGGCCTGATGGACGCGCTCGCCGATCCGCATCTGCCGCTCGGCGATTGCCTGATCCAGACCGACATTCCGGGGCTGAAGGTGATGCCCGCCGGTACCGGGCATATGCACGATACCGAACTGCTCGCCTCGGCACGGACCGAAGCCTTGCTCGCGCAGCTTGAAGCCGGCGCGCCCGGCCGCATCCTTATTCTCGATTCGCCCCCGGTGCTCGCGGCGTCGCCCGCTGCCGTTCTCGCGGGGCATGTCGGCCAGACGATCATGATCGTCCGGGCCGACTCCACGCTCGAATCCGCGTTGCGCGACGCGATCGGCCTGATGGGCGCGTGTCCGCATATCCAGCTGCTCCTCAACGGAGTGAAATATTCGCCGGGCGGCCGCCGCTTCGGCACCTATTACGGACAAGGAGGCGCGTGATGCGCACCACCACCATGCGTCATGTGGGGACGCTGGCGGCCCTGCTGCTCGCCGGGACGGCGACGGGCGCGCATGCGCAATTTTCCGGCGATTCCGGTCCGGGCGCTGGCGAATCGGCGTCGGGCGGCGCATCGCAACCCGAACCCGGCCGGAAGGAAAAGCGCGCCGAGGGTCGCCGTTCGCAGAAAACGGTCGACGTCAGCCCCTATCTGGCGGTCGAACAGGTGCTGACCGCCGATCTTAAAAATGGCGGCGATGTCCTCACTTACACCAACGTCGCGGTGGGCGTCGATGCCGCGATCGTCACCACCCGCGCCGAACTGGCGGCGACGGTGCGCTATGAACATCGCTTCGGATGGAATGGCGACCTTGGCGATTCGGACACTATCAGCGGGCTTGCCCGCGGCCGGATCGAGGTCGCGCGCGGGCTCAATCTCGAAGGCGGCGCGCTTGCGACGCGCACGCGCGCCGACGGACAGGGCGCAGACAGCGGCCTCTTCATCGGCGACGCCAGCAATGTCGCGAACCTCTATTCGCTCTATGCGGGGCCGACCTTCGCACGGCGCATCGCCGGGCTCGATGTCGGCGCCGGATATCGCTTCGGCTATACCAAGGTCGACGTCGACGAACCGGCGATTCTCGGCCCGGGCAGCCAGCCGCAGGACATCTTCGATAGTTCGACCAACCATATCGCATGGGCCAGCGTCGGTGCCCGTCCGGGCGACGTTCCGTTCGGATGGCAGCTGTCGGGCGGTTATGAGCGCGAGGACGCGAGCCAGCTCGACCAGAAGTTCGAGGGCAAATACGCCCGCGCCGATGTGACGGTGCCGATCGGTCCGACGGTCGCGCTACTCGGCGGCGTGGGGTATGAGGATATCGAAATCGGGCAGCGCGATCCGCTGCTCGACAGCAATGGCGTGCCCGTCCGCGATGCGAACGGCCGCTTCGTCACCGACAAATCGCAGCCGCGCCGGCTCTCGTTCGATACCGACGGGCTGATCTGGGACGCGGGCGTCATGTGGCAGCCCAGCCGCCGCACCTCGCTGACGGCGCGCGTCGGTCGCCGCTATGGCGATACCATCTATACCGGCAGCTTCGCCTATCGCGCCGATCATGCAACGACGCTTCAGGTCGGCGTCTATGACGGCCTGTCGAGCCTCGGCCGCGGCATGTCGGGCGGTCTTGCCGCACTTCCAACGCAGTTCGACCCGACGCGCAACCCGATCGGCGGCAACGTCAATCCGTGCGTATTCGGGCAGGAAGGCGGCGGCTGCCTCAACAACCAGCTTGGAAACGCGACGTCGGCGCAATATCGCAGCCGTGGCATCCAGGCGACGCTGTCTTCGCGCTTCGGCGGATGGGCCTATGGCGTCGGCGTCGGCTACGACCAG
>JAFAED010000094.1 GCA_023424275.1 Pseudomonadota bacterium
TCCTAGAACACCGTCCGCGCTGCGACGGTGCCCTTGGTCGCGAAGCTGAAGCGCGGTTCGACCGCAAGGTTCGCGTCGAGGATATGTGCCGCGATGCGTTTCCCCACCGCCGGCCCGTTCTTGAAGCCGTGGCCCGACCCGCCGCCGACGAGCCAGACATGCTCCTGCCCCGGGAAGCGGTCGATCAGATAGTCACCGTTCGAGCTGTTCTCATATTGGCAGACGCGCGCGCCGATCAGCGGCGCGCTGGCGAGGCCGGGAAAGCGGCGCGCGATATAGGCGCGCGCCTCGGCGATCCCGGCGGGCGTGGGTTGGCGCTCCATCGTGTCGGGATCGATCACCGGACCATGGACGTCGATCGCGATCTTGAACCCCGCGCCTTCGAGATCGGGAATACCATAGACGATGCGGCCGTTGTTGAAATCGGCCCACACCGGCAGTTCGGGCGGCGCGAAACGGGTATCGCCCTGCGGCGCGCCGAAATGATAGACCTCCTGCCGCGTCGCGACGATCTTGTTCATCAGTTGCTGCGGGAAAAGTTCGGCGATCCACGGTCCCGCGGCATAGACGAGATGATCGGCAGTGCCGCCGTCGGGCAGCGTGTGGCGCTTTGTCTTTTTTGAAAAGAGCGGCGCGGGCATCACGACGCGCTCGACCTCGATCTGCGCGTCGGCGATCAGTTCCTGCACGCCCCTTGCCGCGATCAGCGCGCCGGCCTCGGTCTCGAGGATGCCGGTCTCGCCCTGATAGAATTGGATCTGGCGATATTTATTCTGGAGCCAGCTGACGTCGCCATGTTCATGGCCGACACGGTTCGCCTGAAGCCAGGCGAGCGATTGCGCGGTGTAGGCGTCGCCCTGCGGCGCGAACCACAGCACGCCGGTGTTGTGGAAGATCGGCGCACTCGCGCTATCCGACAGGTCTTTCCAATATTTGAGCGAGTCGCGCGCCATCTCCGAATAGATGGTGTCGGCGCCATAGCCCATGCGGATGACGCGGCTTGTCCCGCCCGACGAAGCGCGGGCGTTGCCGGCCCCATAGGCGTCGAACAGCCGCACCGACTTGCCCGCGCGCAGCAGATGCCACGCGGTCCACGCGCCGAACACGCCCGCGCCGATGATCGCGACGTCGACATGCTGGACTTTCGGCTTGGCGGGCTTGCGCTTCTTGGGCTTGCGCTCCTTGCGTTCGGCAGCGGCTGCTGCGGCGGCCACCGGTAGCGCGGCGAGGCCGGTGAGCAGCGCGCGGCGGGTCGGCGTGTCAGCGGCCAACGGTCGCGCCCTCGGTCTTCTTGTAATAGCGGTAGCCGCCGATCCAGGTTTCGAGCGGGGTCATGCGGCGGATTTCGTCGGGGCTCGCGAGCATCGGGTCGGCGTCGATAATCAGGAAGTCGGCGCGCATCCCGGGCATCAAGGTGCCGATGCGGTCCTCCGCGAAACCCGCATAAGCCGCGGTACGCGTGAAGCCGTCGAGCGCGGTCTCGCGCGTCACGATCTCTTCGGGACGCCAGCCGCCGAAGGGTTCGCCCTTGGCATCGGTGCGCGAGATCGCGGCGGCGATGCCGGGGAAGGGGTTGGCGCTTTCGACAGGCACGTCGGAGCCGAAAGCAAGGCGCGCGCCGGCGTTCTGGAGACTACGCCAGGCATAGGCGCCCTTGAGGCGGTCGGGGCCGAGGCGGGCTTCGGCCATCACGCGGTCGCTCGTCTGATGGATCGGCTGCATCGAGGCGATGACCTTGAGTTCGGCGAATTTGGGGATGTCGAGCGGGTCGATCACCTGCGCATGTTCGATGCGCCAGCGGCGCTCGCCGGGCAGGTCGGCGGTGAGGTCGGCGATCGCGGCGAGGGCTTCGGCATTGGCGGCGTCGCCGATCGCGTGGATCGCGACCTGGAACTTGTCCATCGACGCGCGCACCATCTTGTTACGGAGCTGCGCGGGGGTCAGCAAAGGCAGGCCCTTTTGCCCCGGCGCGTCGCTGTACGGCGCCTTCAGCCACGCGCCGCGCGAGCCCAGCGCACCGTCGAGATAGAGCTTCACGCCGACCATGCGCAGGCGGTCGTCGTAGAGCCATGGCGTCGGTTCGGACCCCGCGATCAGCGCCATATTGTCGATATCGCCGCCATAGGAGAGGATGCGCACCGCGAGCTGTTTCTTGTCGCCGGCGCGGCGGTACGCCTGCCAGTCGGCGATGCTGGTGCCCATGTCGGCGATCGCGGTGATCCCCTGTTCGAGCAGTTTCTGCTGCGCGAGATACAGCGCGCGGTCGAGGTCGCGCGCGAGCGGCTTGGGCTTGGCGCTGTCGATCAGGCTCATCGCGGCGTCGACAAAGACGCCGCTCGGCTTGCCGCCCTCCATTTCGATGCGGCCGCCCTCGGGCGCCTTGCTGGCGGGGGTGATTTTCGCGGCCGCCATCGCGGCGCTGTTCGCCCAGCCGGCGTGGCCGTCGATGCGTTCGAGCCAGACGGGGCGGTTCGGGACCGCGGCGTCGAGGTCGGCGGCGGTCGGGAAACGGCCGAGGCCCCATTTTTCCTGATTCCAGCCCGAGCCGATGATCCACGGCATTTCGGGATTGTCGGCGGCATATTTGCGGATCGCCGCCTGTGCCTCGGCAAGGCTGTTGGTGTTCGACAGGTCGAGGAGCATGAGCTGGAAGCCCAGCCCCATGACATGACCGTGCGCGTCGATCAGGCCGGGGATGAGCGTGCGGCCCTTGCCATCCTCCTTGAAATCGGGGCGTTCGGGGCGCTTGTCCTTGCGGTCGAGCAGCTGCTTGACCTTGCCCTGCGTGTCGATGACGAGCCCGGTGAAACGGACGAGCTTGCCGTCCTTGTCGAGCGTGATGCCGTTGACATTATCGACGAGCGTGTCGGCGTGCGCGGGGGCCGTGAGGGTGAGCGCCAGCGCGGCGAGCGCAAACCGCTTCATTTCGGCAGCCTCGTCACGAGCGAACTCGTGTCCTTGCGGCCGCCGCCGGCCTTTTGCACGTCGGCGTAGAATTGATCGACGAGGCTGGCGACGGGCAGCGTCGCGCCGTTGACGCGCGCTTCGTCGAGCGCGAGTCCCAAATCCTTGCGCATCCAGTCGACCGCGAACCCGAAATCGAATTCGTCCTTCGCCATCGTGCCCCAGCGGTTGAGCATCTGCCAGCTCGCCGCGGCGCCGCCCGAGACGGCCTCGAACACTTTGTCGGTGTCGAGCTTCGACGCCTGCGCGAAACGCAGCGCTTCGGACAGGCCTTGCACCACACCCGCGATCGCAATCTGGTTGACCATCTTGGTCGTCTGCCCCGCGCCAGGGCCGCCGATGTGAACCATGCGCGCGGCATAGGCGTCCATCACGGGAGCCGCGGCGTCGAATGCGGCCTTGGTGCCGCCGCACATGATCGAGAGCGTACCATTTTGCGCGCCAGCTTCGCCGCCCGAGACGGGGGCGTCGAGGCAGAGGAGGCCGAGCCCGTCGGCCTCGACCGACAATTGCCGCGCGATGCGGGCGGAGACGGTGGTGTGATCGACGAAGAGGGCGCCCTTGCGCATCGCCTTGAACGCGCCGTCGCGGCCCAAGGTGACTTGCGCCAGATCGTCGTCGTTGCCGACGCAGGTGAGGACGACATCGGCGCCCGCTGCCGCCTCGGCGGGAGTCGATGCCGCCGTGCCGCCGTGTTGCGTGACCCAGGCGTCGGCCTTGGCGCGCGTGCGGTTGTAGACGGTTAGGGCGTGCCCCGCCTTGACGAGATGGCCCGCCATCGGTCCGCCCATGACGCCGGTGCCGATGAAAGTGACGCGCAATTTTTGTTCGCTCATGCGCGGTCCATAGCATTGTTTGCTTCGCGCGCCAGATGGGCTAGGGCGCGAGGCATCATGACCGATCAACTCACCCTGACCTCCGCCGCCGATCTCCCGGCGATCACATTGGACGATGTGCGCGCGGCGGCGGGGCGAATTAACGGCGCGGTCGTGCGCACGCCGACCTTGCATTCGCAGACGCTGTCCGAGCTGGTCGGCGCCGAGGTGTGGCTGAAGTTCGAAAATCTGCAATTTACCGCCGCCTATAAGGAGCGCGGTGCACTCAACGCATTGCTGCTGCTCAGCGACGAGGCGAAAGCGCGCGGCGCGATCGCGGCGTCGGCGGGCAATCATGCGCAGGGGCTCGCCTATCATGGCAAGCGCCTCGGCGTGCCGGTGACGATCGTGATGCCGAGCACGACGCCGCAGGTGAAGGTGTCGCAAACCGCAAGCCATGGCGCGACGATCGTGCTGCACGGCGAGACCTTCGACGACGCCTATGCGCATGCGCGCGTGCTCGAAAAGGAGCGCGGCCTCACCTTCGTCCATCCTTTCGACCATCCGCATGTCGCGGCGGGGCAGGGGACGGTCGCGCTCGAAATGCTCGAGGACGTGCCCGAACTCGACACGCTGATCGTTCCGATCGGCGGTGGCGGGCTGCTCGCGGGCATGGGCACCGCGGCGCGCGGGATCAAGAATGACATGCGCCTCGTCGGGGTGCAGGCCGAGCTTTATCCGTCGATGTACGCCGAACTCAACGGCGTCGACATGGCGTGCGAAGGCGATACGCTCGCCGAGGGCATCGCGGTGAAGGAGCCGGGGGCCTATACGCGCAAGCTCGTCTCCGAACTCAACGACGACATCGTGCTCGTTGCCGAACGGCATCTGGAACGCGCGGTGAGCCTGCTGCTCCAGATCGAAAAGACGGTGGTCGAGGGCGCGGGCGCCGCGGGTCTCGCGGCGATGCTCGCGCATCCCGAGGAGTTTGCCGGGCGCAAGGTCGGGCTGGTGCTCACCGGCGGCAATATCGATACGCGGCTGCTCGCGAATGTGTTGCTGCGCGATCTCGCGCGCTCGGGTCGCATCGCGCGGCTGCGCATCCGTTTGCAGGATCGGCCGGGCGCGCTGTTCAAGGTGATGAAGCTGTTCGACGAGAAGCAGGTCAACATCATCGAAATCTATCACCAGCGCATCTTCACGACGCTGCCCGCCAAGGGGCTGATCACCGACATCGAGTGCGAGGCGCGCGACCGCGAGCATCTCGACAGCCTCGTCGCGGCGCTGCGCGACGCGGGCTATATGGTGACCACCGTCGAACTGGCATGAGGGAGTTCACCCTCGAACTCACGGCGACGCCCGAGAGCATCGACGAGCTCGGCCATGTCAACAATGCCGTCTGGGTCCAGTGGATTCAGCAGGTTGCGACGGGACATTGGGACGCCGCCGCGCCGCAATCGCACAAGGACGCCTATATCTGGGTCGTGGTGCGGCACGAGATCGACTATCTGCGCGCGCTCGGCCCCGGCGAGACGGTGACGGCGCGGACGTGGGTCGCCGACAGGCCGCAGGGCGCGAAGTTCGACCGTTTCATGGAGTTCGCCGGTGCGGACGGGAAAGCGCATGTCCGCGCGCGGACGGTGTGGGCGCTGCTCGACAAGGCGAGCGGGCGGCCATTGCGCGTGACCGACGAGATACTCGCGCCGTTCCAATGATCATCCGGCCGGCCTCGAAAGACGATGCGGCCGCGATCTGGGCGATTCTCGAGCCCGTGATCCGCGCGGGCGAGACTTATGCGCTCGACCGCGACATGTGCGAGGC
>JAFAED010000541.1 GCA_023424275.1 Pseudomonadota bacterium
GCGACACGCTCGGCGCGTTTAACCATCCCGATGTCGCCGCGGCGATCCTGAAGCCCTTCCTGTCAGAGGAAAATCTCTGGATCGTCCAGCACCACGGGATTTTTCAGGGCCATTATTTCTTCCATTATATCGGCCTCGACCGCGACATGCGCGACCAGTTTGCCGACAGCCCTTATGCGGCCGCCTGCGCCGAATTCTGCGAGAAATATGACGCGCCGGCGTTCGATCCCGATTACGATAGCGAACCGCTCGAGTTCTTCGAGCCGATGGTAATGCGCCTCTGCTCCTACCCGCGCACGAGCATCTACAAGAAGGTGATGGTCGAGGAAGCGGCGGAATAAAAAGAACCCCGGCTTTCGCCGGGGTTTCCATTTCCGGGCTTACTTGCCCTTGAACTCGGTTTTGCGCTTCTGCTGGAACGCCATGATGCCTTCCATCGCATCGGCGGTGCCGCCGGCGATGAACTGCCCCTTCGCCTCGGCGTCGAGCGTCGTCGCGAAATCCTGCGTCAGCCCGTCGCGCAATATCTTGCGCATCGTGCCGAGCGAAATCGTGGGCCCGTTCGCAAGCCGCGTCGCCAATGCCCTGGCTTCGGCCATCAGATCGGCGTCCTCGACGCTTTTGTAGATCATGCCCCAGTCGGCCGCCTGATCGGCCGAAATCTTCTCGCCCAGCATCATCATCTGCAATGCGCGCGGCACGCCGATCAGGCGCGGCAGCAGCCACGACGAACCACCGTCGGGGACAAGGCCGATGTTGACGAACGCCTGTAGGAAATAGGCGCTCTTGCCCGCGAGCGTGAAATCGCCCGACAGTGCGAAACTGCACCCGACACCGGCTGCGGGGCCGTTCACCGCAACGACGACCGGAATGTCGAGATTGGCGAGCGCGAGCAGCATCGGATTATAATGACCGCGCAGCGCATTGCGGCTCCGCGCCCCGCCGCTCACCGCACCGCCCGCCGAGCGATCGCCCGCGAGGTCGGCGCCCGAGCAGAAGCCGCGGCCCTCGCCGGTGATCAGCAACGCGCGCGCGCCAAGGCCGGGCAGATGATCGAGCGCCTCGCGAATATCGTCGGCCATTGCGGGCGGCATCGAATTGAGCCGGTCGGGGCGGTTCAGCGTGATCGTCGCGACAGCGTCGGCGATTTCGAGCTTGATCGTGTCGAAGGTCGGAAGGGTCATGGGGAATTATCCTCTCGCGGGTGCTTTACCTTTACGTTCACGTAAAGTTGTGACGCATTTGCGGAGGGAGTGCAAGAGGGAAGGGATGGGAGGTGGGGCGACCGGTTTCGACCGATTGCGGACGCTCTGTTCAGCAGGTCATTCGTCCAAATAGACCCGAGAGATATCTTGGCTATTCACAATGCAAATCATGCCTCCACCGCCCGGTGTCGGAACTTTCAAAAAAAATTCGAAACATCGCTCGGGATTTTTGACGCTCGCTTTTTCAAACACGCAGTATTTGCGACGAATTTCTGATCCAGACCGCTCCATTATCTTGCCTGCGTGAACCAAAGCAGCACGCACAGCCGGATCTCTGTCCGCCATATTTACGACAGTGTAATCTTCCAACCGAAAATTCTCGATTGCGCATTGCCGTTCTTGAGCCGCCTCATACCTCGCATCTTCGGCGGAGGAACGCGTCGTCTGATTGCAGCCCCCAAGCGCAAATGTGAATAGGCCGAGAGCCCAACATACCGCCGCCGGGGGCCGGATGGCGTTTGCCGTGCTCATAATCACTCTCCGACTGGCCATTTTTTGTTCTGAACCACTAGAGGAGTGAACGTCCGCTTCCCACCCCAAAGCCGCCGCTACTCCCCGCCCAACCTTACAAATCGCATCTTGCCCTCGGCGCGATGCAGCGTCAGTCCGCGCTCGGTCTTTTCGGCGCAGGCGCCCTCGAAATTCACGACGCCGATATCGTTGGGGACGATGATCACGCGTAGCTTGCCGCCATCGGCTGCGGTCAATTCATAGCGCGGCGCGGTGATGTCATAGATGGGCTCGCGCACCTCGATCCAGCGCGGGATGCGCTTGTCGCCCTCGGGCATCGTCCAGCCATCGCTCTGGGTATAATCCTCGACGGGATCGCCGCGGTCGAAACCGATCGTGAAATCGACGCCGGGGATGCCGCGGCCATTGGGCCAGGTGACGAGCAGCGTGGGCACGGCGCCGTCGACTTCGATCAGCGGGCCTTTCTCCATTGCCGGGGGCACCGGCTTGGGATCGGTCGTCAGGCAGATGGTGTCGCCGTGTGTCTCCCACCGTCCATCGGCGCGTTCGTCGAGCGCGCCCACGGCGAGCATATATTGGAAACGGCCATCGTTCCGGATCAAAAGGCCGCCGCCGATCTCAGGTCCTTCGGCAATGCTGTACTCGCCGGCGAAGGGCGATTCCTGTGCGGTGGCGGGCGCGGCGATCAGGGCGGCGGCAAGAAGGAGCGTTCGCATCATCCGACCATGCGCGCGCCGTCCGCGCGACGCCAGCCCCTTTCCACATGTCGCCCCACCTGCTAGGCGCCCGCGCCATGTCCCAGAAGCATCCCGACCGCCGTACCTTCGCCATCATCTCGCACCCTGACGCGGGCAAGA
>JAFAED010000071.1 GCA_023424275.1 Pseudomonadota bacterium
GAAGTGCTCTGTAACGGTGGGGTGAACCTTGACCAGCGACGGCACTGGCGAAAGCGCTGGGCCGAAAGCATAGAATTCCCCTGGCGCCAATCGCCGCATGAGATCGGCATCCTTGATGCTGAAACCGATCAAGTCGGCCGCCCGAGCGATATCGCGATCGAACACGTTCAAGCCGATCAGGAAATTTTGCAGTTCGGAGGTCACCGACGTCGCCAGCTTTGCCAAGCGCTGGGTCGCGATAATCGGTGCAAGGCCACGCTTGCGGCCACGGGCGCAAAGATCGGTGAGGGTCGCGACACCTAAGCGCCGCGCTTCAGCATCACGGGCGCTGCCGGCGACGTGAGGCGCCAGCAAGTGGCCTTCGTCGATGAATACCATGACGGTATTTTCCCACTCGTCCCGGGGCGAACCGATCAAGCCCGCGAAGAAAGCAGCCGCCTTTACGATGCGCTGGTCGGGATCGAGGTCGGTCAGATCGAGATGAAGGGAAATTCGATGCTTGCGGCCGCGGGCGCTCGCCGCCGTCAGGCCTTCCGCGGTCAAGTCAGTTGCCCGGATGGACGTCGCACCGATATGCGCGGCGAGATTATGGAAGTCGCCTTCGGGGTCGACGATCATGACCGTCGTGTAATCGAACGTTTCTTCGATTATTCGGCGGAGGGTGCGGCTCTTGCCGGCGCCGGAACTGCCCTGGATCAACAGTCGGCCCGCCATGAGGCGGCCCAGATCGAGGCAAAGTTCGCCGCGGCAGTCTTGGCCGATAGGAACGAGGGTGCGGGGATCAATGGACATGGTCAGTCTTTCATCATCCAGGGCGCGTCGGCGTGCTGGTTTGCGCCGGCGGGGTCGCCGGCAGGGGTCGAAGCGGGGCGGGGCTCGATGGCGCGGCCGCAGCGGCGGACGGCGGCGAGGCGGCCCTGTGCGGCCTTCCAGCGGTCGCGGGCCATCGCGTCTTTCGCCTCGAGCAGCGTCAGGCCGTGTGCTCGGGCATATTCGAAGATCTGACGATGCTCGCGCAGCTGGTCGGCGCGTGTGGGGCGCGGCGCTTTCACCGACCGGCCCCGGCCACGCGGCGCCGCGAGCGCATGCGGGCGATCGCTTCGGCGAGCATCATGCTGCCGATGCGGGCGCTGTCCTTCCAACTGTCGCGGCCGTTGTCGGCGTAGTTTTTCTGGATCGACTGGACACGGTGCAGTTTCAGGCCGGTGCGGTCGGCGATCGTGGCGCGGTCGAGGCCCGCGTCGGTGAGCTGAAGCACCGCGCGTTCCTTGGCGGTGAGGCCGTCCGACGCGATCGGCCGCTCGCGGTCGCTGTGGTCCTGAACGCGGCTCATTTCCGGACCTTTCCGGAGGAAGGGTTGCCGGTGTGCCATTGGTGGCAATACGAACAGCGATAGGCGTGAAGAGACGCTGTCGAGTAGCGCTTTTGCTTGTGGCACTGGCTCTTCTTGCGGCCGCGTTTCTGGATGCGCCCGATCGTGGCGATCGCATCGGCCTTGGTGGCGTAGGCTGCCTTGCCCTCGCATTGGGCGCTTTGCGTGTTGAAGCTCATGAGCCCTGCACTCCCAAGCCAGGTTCTGCCGGGGGCGTGGCCGCAGGCTCCGCCGGGGCCGGTTCGTAGCGTTCACCGCAGAAGGGGCAGAAGGTCGGGACCACGCGGGCATGGCGGCCCTTGCGGCGCGGCTCGACCTTTTCGGTTTCGAGGACCGGGCGGGTGAAGCCAAGCTGGCCGTCGACGCCGAGCGAGATCGAATGGACAAGGCGGGTGTTATGGGCCGCCAGCTTTGCATCCATGTCGGAAAGGCATTCGCAGGTCATTATGCGGCCTCCCTCTGCAGGGTGGCAGCGACGGCGCGGCCGAGATCGGTGGGCTTTTGGTGAACGGCGACCATCATGCGGCCGAAGCCCATCGTCATCGGACTATCGGCAAGACCCTTGCGCTTCAGCGCTTCGCGGGCGCGGGTCAGGCGGCGGTCGTAATTTCCCTTGCCGTCGTCGCGCAGCAGCAGCAGCGCCTGCCGTTCGGTCGGGGCCAGGGCCTTCGCGATCTCCGCCAGCTGCTCGGCGGCGTAGCCCGACGCCTGGGCGCCGTGCGGCGTCGTTTCGTCGATCGGGTCCGCGACCTGACTGGCGCAGCTGTCGCAATAGAGGCGGCCGCCGCGCCAGATCCAGCCGGGGGGATCGTAAGTCGTCTGGCTGTTATGTTCGACGCTGCAGCGGGCGCAGACGTGGATATGGCCGATCGTCATGATCATTCTCCTTTCGATGCTTGGGAGGGGGCGGATTTTTCGAAGATCCAGCAGTGCGAACCGATGCCGTTGGGCGCGTTGACCGTCTTGTCGGCGACGTATTTCCGCCGTTTGGAGTCGCGCAGCAGCTTTTTCAGTTCGTCGATCTTGAGTGGGGTCAGGTTCGCGTTGCGGACCCGGCGATCGAGCGCGGGGAGGTTGATCGCGATGAACTGGTCGGGCTTGCGGCTGCGGTTGATCGGATCGTCGGGGGGCGGCGACATGCGCGCTTCCATGTCGAGCAGATAGTCGACGGTTTCCCAGAAGGACTGAACCAGCGGATGGTCGCCGCCGCAGCTTTGCTGGCGATCGAGCGCCATGGCGTCGATGAAGCGGATCGTCTGTCCAATCGCCTCTTCGTCCATCGGCATAATTTCGGCCGTCGCCTCGAGCGCGGCGACCAGCTGGCTATGGTTCAGGATGCAGCGATCGTTGTGCAGGCCCTTGGTGCGCTGCGGCATCGCGGCTTCGTGATATTCGACCTGTTTGAAGAAGGTATCGAGCCAGCGCTTTTCGTTGCGCACGATGTGGACGACGGTGCCCGACAGATCGTCGATCGGCGTCTGCTGGATCCGGCGCGCGGCGGCGCGACTGCCATCGGTCCAATGTTCCTTGTTGATCGAAAAGGACATCAGGCGTTCGAGCACCGCGGGGATGCTGTCGATGCGCTGGTTCTGCATCAGGTAGATGGAACCCAAGAAGGGCGGTTCGACCGTTTCGGCGCCGCCGGTGCGGGCGCCGGTGACGCGCGGCGATCGGCCGTTGAAGAGGGTCAGCAGTTCGGTCCAATCGAACTGGCGGCGGTGCGCGGTGCGTTCGGTGTCGCGGTTGCCCTCGATCAGGCCGACCGGGAGGTTGGACACCTTGACGAAATTGCGGGCGACGCCGGCGATCGAGCCCTTGTTCGGATCGAAGCCCTCGTATTTCTTGCGGCCCAGCAGCTTCCACATGAAGGTGATGATCGTGGTCTTGCCCGACCCGGGATCGCCGGTGATTTCGAGGAAGCCGAGCGAGTCATGGCGGTTGCGGATCTGGACCGCGAAAAGCGACATCACGAAGAAGGCGAGGGTGGCGTAACCGCGCACGCCCCATGCGCCCCACAGATCCTTCATCCATGGGAAGTCGCGGACGTCGGGGTTATAGTTGATCGACAGGATGCGTTCGGGGGTGCGCAGCTTGACCGCGGCCTTGCCGAAGTCGAAATATTTCTCGCTGTTGATCTTGACCAGGCGGCCGTCGCGGACGGCAAGATCCCCGAAAACCCAAGCGCCGTGCGGTTCCGAATAGCCGGTGAAGGGCAGCGGTTCGACGATCTTGATGCTCTTCGTCTGTTGCCGCATCAGGCGGTCGAGCTGTTCGGGTGTGCCCGACCAGCCGCCGGCAAAGGCCATCAGCCGTTTCTTGAACTCGCCGCCGGCGGCGCAGGCGTTGCTGCTGAAGCGCGCCTTTACGGTTTGACGGTGCTTTTCCGGGAAATCGATTTGCAGGAAGAAGTTGGTTTCATCGAGCGTCTCGTCGCGCTCCATGTAAAGGATGCGGAAGGCGCAGTTCGCGATCTCGTCGACGTCGAGGCGCTGGCGCTTGTCGCCGTCGTCGCCCTCGTAAGTGATCTTCGCCGCCCAGGTGCGGTTGTCGAAGCGGAAGGTGAAGTTCGACAGGCCGCGGTGATTGTGGATCAGCTTGGCCTTGTCGCGCGCGCTTTCGGCGATGGTGACGGCGCCGTTCCACAGATATTCGTCGATCATGACCCGCGAGAAGGGCGCGCGGTCGGGGTCGCCCTTCCAATCAAGATGGCGGATCAGCAGGTCGTTCCAGTCGAGTTTCGACCCCTCGCCATCGGGGCGGACCTGTGCGGCGGTCGCCTCCCATCCTTCGAGCCGGGCCCTGCGGACGAATTTGCGGGTGTAGCTGACGCCGGCGGCGCCGACGTCGAAGGCGAAGACAAGGCGGGGACGGTGTTTGGGGTTCTTTTCCGCGATGACGCGCAGCAGCTCGGCCAGCGAATCCTCGGGCCAGTTGTTCACCGTCATCAGGCTGACCGCGACGATGTCCGCCTGGACTAGCGCGGTGGCGTCGAAAATCCCCTCGACCAGCCAGATCTCTTCGGCGGCCGCCAGCATTTCCCATGAAACGGTCGGACCCTGCCACCAATGACCGCCCCAGCGCCCTTCGTCGGGGTTGGTCTTTGCCAGCTCGGGATCGATCCAGCGAAAGCGCGCCTTTTTGTCGAAGCGGCCCGGGCGGTCGATCAGCCGTTCCCACCAGCTGCCATTGGCGAGCGGGAAGCGGACGGTCGCCGTCGTCAGGTTCTTTTTGCGATCGTGATAGGTTTCCTGCGAATAGGATCCGCGCAGCAGCTGAAGATCGAGGAAGCGTTCGTGCGACAGATATGCGTCGGCCGTCGCATTCGGATCGGCCTCAGTCGCCGGGGCGCGCTTCGACCAGTCTTCGAACAGGTCGGACAGCTGGTTGCGGACGGTGTCTTCCCATCCGCATTCGTTCAGGCGGCCGCATTTGACCATGCGCGGCTGGTCGGCCGAACAGAAAAGCTCCCACTTGCCGCATTGGGGGCACTGGCCCTGCTGCAGCCATTTCCCCTTTTGCGATTTGAAGCGGAAGGAGGATTTGAGGCCTGAAATGATGTCGTCGGCGAGGGCCATTGGGTGTCCGTAAAAAGGGTGCAGTCAGGGGGCCGGCGAAATGCCGGGGAGCGGGGTTTGAGCGGGGTTGAAGGGTCAGGCTGCGGCTTGGCCGGGCGGATCGTCGAACATGTCGATCGTGGCCGGGTCATATCCGGACGGCGGCGGAAAATAGGTCTTTCGCGGGACGCTGGCCGGGGCCATCGGGATGTCGATGCCGGGGCGGGGGATCGCGCTGGGCGACAGGCCGTAGACGATCGCCATCTGCGCCTTCCATGTGAAGCCGCAGTCGGGGTTCATGCACAGGCAGAACAGATCCTTGCTGGTCGGCGTCACCATTTCCGACGTGCGGATGTAGGACGGCGCGTGACAATGCGGGCAGGGGATCATCGAATGCCGCTGGCGCAGGTTCGGATCGTCGCCCGCGACTATGTTGCGCGTGCGCGGCGGCTGGGCGGGGGCGATCACTGGCGACCCTCCCGAATGATCATGCGGACTTCGGCGCGCATGGCGAGGGCGTTGGCGATGACGTCGTCGATCGCATCGTCGATGGCTTCGGCCTCGAAAAGATCGATTTCGTCGTCGTCGGATTTCGCCTCGAGGATCGTCTGCGCCAGATCGCTGGTTTCCTTCGACTGGCCGGCGAACAGCTTCAGCAGATCGCGGCCGCTGGCGGCGCCCTTGGGCATCGGCACGATCTCGCTATCGATGCGGGCGGCCATCAGGCTGGTGACATGCGGATGGCCGGGGTGACCGACCGTCGCCGCCTCGAGGATCGCGATCTCGTCGAGCCGTAGCCAGCGGTCGGTCGACGGGCTGCAGCATTCGCTGATGCGGCGCTGGTCGCGGCCAAGGCGCTTGCCGGCGGCTTCCTGCCCGCCATAGGCCTTGACCAGCGCGAAGCACGCCAGTTTCAATTCCTGCTGTTCCGGGGTCAGCACGATGTTGCGGCGGGCGCTCATGCGGCTTCCGCCTGTTGAAAATCGATCTGGCGGCCCAAGGCCTTGGCGACCGCAAAGGCGATCTTCGTTCGCGACCAGCGCGGTTCGTTGCCGATGGCGCCGCCATCTTCGGCCAGCGCCACGGCTTCGTTCAGGATTGCGGCCAAGCGCTTGGCACCGTCCAATGTGTTGACGGTCATGAAGTGATCGCCGTCCAGCAGGACGTTGGCGTCGGTGCGGAACGCCTTGAAGCCGTAAGCGGTGAAGGGCGGTTGGCTCATGCGGCTTCTCCGGTCGATGCGGTAAGGTTCTGGAATTTACCGGCTATCGGCGCGCCGATTATGCTGGCAGCTAGGACGAGGCAGCAGCGACGGGCAGGGGTGCCGGGGCAGTCGCTGCAGGGGGCGTGTGATGACAAGGGCGAACAGGCCGCGGCAGCGGGGGGAAGGGGCGTTGGCTCCGCGGCCTGTTCGCAAGTCGGCGCGGATGCTGGGTAGCCAGCGGCGCCGATCGGCGGCGGGGTCGTTCCGCCGGCGATTTGTTGATGGTGAAGCCCCCCGGCCATCGTCAGGCGACCCGTCGTTCGGCTTCGCGCCGGTCGGCGCGGCGCAGGTCGATGCCGCAAAAGCGATCTTCGGTCCCTTGGTCGACCATCATTTCGCGGGGATAGAGGTCGGGGCGCAGATCGTGCTTCGACACGCCGTAGAGGCGTTCGGCCAGCAGCACATATTCGCCCGGCATCTGCTTCGACTGGTTGACCCACCGCCATACGCGGGGCTGGGTGACGTCCAGATCGCGCGCCATTGCGCTGTCGGATCCCGCGCGGTCGCGGCAGAGGATCAGGGCTTCGTATCTGTTCAGCGGCTCGGTCATGACGCTGCTTATACATATACGTATAATCCATGCAACGTAAAAGTTGCATGCGGTGCTATTCGTTTACGTATAGGCTGTTGAAGTGGCTGAAATCATAGGTTCCCGACTGATAGAGCGTATGGACGCGGTGGGGCTGAACCAGTCCCAGCTCGCCCGTGCCGCCGACCTGAAGCAGCCTTCGATCGGCCGCCTGATCAGCGGGCAGACGCGAGAGTCGGGCAAGCTGCTCGAGCTGGCGCGCGCATTACAGACGACGCCGGAATATCTGACGGGCGAGACCGACGATCCCGAAGTACCGGGGGGGCAGTTTCACGCGCCTCGCCGCGATTTTCGTGGGCCGCCGGGGGATGATGCCAGTGAAGTCCTGATCGCCAATGGGCTGGTCGCCATCAAGGAAGTCGACCTGACGCTTGGTGCGGGCGGAGCCTATATCGACGACGGCGCCGTTGTCGAAAAAAGCCGATGGCTACCGCGTGACTGGCTTCGAGAATTCACGGATGCGCCGCCCGACATGCTGATTGTGATCAGGGTCAGGGGCGATTCGATGAAGCCGACGT
>JAFAED010000075.1 GCA_023424275.1 Pseudomonadota bacterium
GCTCCCAGTCGAGCACCGCGAGCACCTCGGGCCGGTCCTTCGCGAAGATCATGTTGTCGATGCGGTAATCGCCATGGACGACGCTCGTGCGCGTCTGCTCGGGCAGCGTCGCGGGCAGCCATGCGATCAGCCGCTCCATCTCGTCCATCGTTTCGGTTTCGGAGAGCTTGTACTGCTTCGTCCAGCGATCGACCTGACGCCCGAAATAATTGCCGGGCTTGCCGAAGTCGGAAAGCCCCGCCGCCTCGATATCGACGCTGTGCAGCGCGGCGAGCGTATCGATCATCGCCTCATAGGTCGCGCGGCGATTCTCGGGCGTCGAACCCGGCATCGCGCCGTCCCAGATCGTCTGGCCGTCGACCATGCCCATCACATAGAACCAGCTGCCGACGACATCGTCATCGGTGCAGAGGCCGTACTGGCGCGCGACGGGAAAACCCATCTTATGCAGTCCCGACTGCACCTTATACTCGCGATCGACCGCATGCGCCGAGGGCAGCAGCGGGCCGAACGGCTTGCGCCGCAGCACATAATTACCCGACGGAGCCGAGATCTTGTACGTCGGGTTCGACTGTCCGCCGGCGAACTTGCCCTGCGTCAGCGGACCTTCGAAGCCCTCGACATTCGCTTCCATCCACGCGGTCAGCTTGGCCTCGTCGAGCACATCGGCACCCTCGGGCGCGACGGTGCCGCTGAAGGCCTTTTGCGCGTCGAGCGTCACTGGTCGAACACGATCACCGACCGCGCGGCGTCGCCCTTCCTCATCTTGTCGAAGCCTTCGTTGACCTTGGCGAGCGGGATCGTCTCGGCGACGATGCTGTCGAGGTCGAGCAGTCCGCGGAGGTAGAAGTCGACGAGCCGCGGGATGTCGACCGGGAAGCGGTTGCCGCCCATGATCGCGCCCTGCAACTTCTTGCCCGAGAGCAGGTCCATTGCGCTGAGCCCGACCTTCTCGGCGAGCGGCATCATGCCGAGGATCGTCGCGGTGCCGCCGCGACGCAGCGACGCGACCGCGAGGCTGGCCGACGCCGGACGGCCCACGGCCTCGATTGCATGGTCGACGCCGCCCTTCGAGATTTCGAGGATCTGCTTCGCGGCATCGTCCGACAGCGCGTCGACGACATCGGTGGCGCCCAGCTTCTTCGCGAGTTCGCGTTTCTCGGGAACCGGGTCGGCGGCGATGATGCGCCCCGCACCCGCGATCTTCGCGGCGTTGATCGTCGCGAGCCCGACGCCGCCGCAGCCGACGACCGCGACGGTCTCACCGGGCGTCACCTTGCACGCGTTGAAGAGCGTCCCCGCGCCCGTCGTCACCGCGCAGCCGATCACGGCGGCGCGGTCGAGCGGCATGTCGGGGTCGATCGCGACGCACGCATGTTCGTGGACCAGCATGACTTCTGAAAAGGCCGAGAGGTTGAGCATCTGGTTCACCGGCGATCCGTCGGGGCGCGTGATGCGCGGCGCCGATCCCGCCGGCCGCCGCGTGTCGCCGCCCATGCACAAAGACATGCGCCCGCTGACGCAATATTCGCAGTGACCGCAGAAGGCCGACAGGCAGGTGACGACCGCGTCGCCGACCTTGACCGTGCGCACTTCGCTGCCGACCGCCTCGACGATCCCCGCGGCCTCATGGCCGGGGATCGCGGGCAGGGGATGCGGATAGGCGCCGTCGATGAAATGCAGGTCCGAATGGCAAAGCCCGCAAGCGGCGGTGCGGATGCGCACCTCGTGCGGGCCGCAGTCGGCAACGACGACATCCTCGATCGACAGCGGCTTGCCCGGCTCGATCAGAATCGCGGCTTTGGTCATTCATGCTCTCCCTATGAGAGATTGGCCGTTCGTCCCGCAGTGCGGCACGAACGGCGATAGGGTGGATTAACGCGAAACGCCGATGTCGCCCGACGAGAAGCCCGGCTCGCTCGCCTCGCTGTGCTTGGCGAATTCGATGCGGGCGATTGCGCGCTCGTGCACTTCGTCGGGACCGTCGGCGAGGCGCAGGGTCCGCTGATGCGCATAGGCCTTGGCGAGCCCGAAATCCTCGGCCACGCCGCCGGCGCCATGCGCCTGGATCGCATCGTCGATGATCTGCAGCGCCATCGTCGGTGCCTGCACCTTGATCATCGCGATCTCGGCGGCGGCCGACTTGTTGCCGACCTTGTCCATCATGTCGGCGGCCTTGAGGCACAAGAGGCGCGTCATCTCGATATCGATGCGCGCGCGCGCGATGCGATGCTCCCAGATGCTATATTCGGCGATCTTCTTGCCGAAGGCGACGCGCGACTGGAGCCGCTTCGCCATTTTGGCGATCGCTTCCTCGGCGACGCCGATCGTGCGCATGCAATGGTGGATACGGCCCGGCCCGAGGCGCCCCTGCGCGATCTCGAAACCGCGGCCTTCGCCCAGCAGCATCGCTTCCTCGGCGTTGACGCGGACGTCCTTCAGCTCGATTTCCATATGGCCGTGCGGCGCGTCGTCATAACCGAAGACGGGCAGGTGGCGCTTGATGTTCACGCCCGGCGCGTTGAGCGGCATCAGCACCATCGACTGCTGTGCGTGGCGCTTCGCGGCAAAGTCGGTCTTGCCCATCACGATCGCGATCTCGCAGCGCGGATCGCCCGCGCCCGACGACCACCATTTGGTGCCGTTGATGATATAATCGTCGCCATCGCGCTCGATCCGCGTCTCGATATTCGTCGCGTCGGACGATGCGACCGCGGGCTCGGTCATCAGGAACGCCGAACGGATCTGGCCGTTCATCAGGCGGCCGAGATATTTCTCCTTCTGCGCGCGCGTCCCGTAACGGTGGAACACTTCCATATTGCCCGTGTCGGGCGCCGAGCAGTTGAAGACTTCGCTCGCGAAGCCGACGCGGCCCATCTCCTCGGCGCACAGCGCATATTCGAGGTTGGTGAGCCCGGGGCCTTCAAATTCGAAGGTCTCGTCGACATGGTGGTGCGCGCCGCTGCGCGGCGGCATGAACAGGTTCCAGATGCCGGCGTCCTTGGCTTCCGCCTTCAGATCCTCGACGATCTGGATGACTTTCCAGCGATCGCCGGCCTTGTCCTGCTCATTATAGGTGGGGACGGCGGGGCGAACCTTGCGCTCGATGAAATCGCGCACCCGATCGCGCCAATAGACCTGCCGGTCGGTAAGGTCGAAATCCATCTGCGCTTCCTTTCCCTTTACGTTCACGTAAACCCTTGGACCGATTCGTCGGCCTTGCCAAGTCCCGCTGCCTGAAAATTACATCATTCCGCCGCTACGCGACATGTTCGTTACGGATGCGCTCCCGTGGCATCGGGTTCGGCGCGCGCGGTGTCGCCCAACAGGGCGAGCCGCGCCTCGTGGTCGGCGCGCGAGATCGGGAATTTGCGCATCACGATCAGCCCCAGCGTGCCAATGACGAGCACCGCGAGTGCATAGCCAAGCGCGAGGTCGGTGAGCACCGCCTCGCCGACCTCGCCGGGTGCGGCGTTCGCGGGAAAGGCGGCAAAGGACAGGATCTGGCCGGCAAGGAAGATGCCGATCCCGGTCGCGCATTTCTGCATGAAGAAATAGCCTGCGAAGAACAGGCCCTCCGACCGGCGCCCCGTCTCGCTCTGCGATGCCTCGACGACGTCGGCCATCATCGACGACGACAGGATCATCAGGATGATCGAGAAGGTGTTGCTGACAAACACCAGCGCAAACATCGTCGCGACGCTCGGCTTGCCGGGCAGGCCGGGGAACACGCCCTGGATCCACGCGAAATAGATGCCGCTATTGACGAGCAGCGCGATCGCGCCCGCGACGATCGCGCCGTCGCGTTTGCCGAGCCACGCCGACATCGGCGCAACGAGCAGGAAGGCCGCGATCATCGTGCCGAACAGCAGGAAGACATAAGCGACCATTTCGCCCTGCGTGAACTGCCAGAAAAAGCCGAGCAGATAATTGTTCATCGAAAAGGTGATGCCCTGATTGACGAAGCCGAACAGCGCCGCGAACACCAGCCACAGGAAGGCGCGGTTCGAAAGCGTGTCGCGCATCTCGCCGAGCACCTGCCGCAGCGTCGTTTTCGGTTTGACGTCGTCGAGGTTCGATACGGCAATGCGTTTATGTTGCCCCATCGCCGAAATCAGCACCGCGCCCGCCATCAGCAGAGCGCCGGTCAGTGCATAAGGGAAATAGCCGTCGGGATCGACAAGCCCCTTGGCGCCGCCAAAGAAGACGCCATAGGCGAGCAGCAGGATCAGAAGACCGCCGCCCCAGCCGAACAGGAAACGGTATCGCATCACTGCGGTCCGCTCGTCATAGTCGGCGGTCAGTTCGGGTACGATCGCGACCGACGGCACCTCGCACATCGACACGAGCGATCGCACGATGATCGCGAAACCGATCAGCCAGGCGACGGTCATCGCGTCGCTCATCGCGGGCGGATTCCACAGCAGCATCCACATGATCGCGAGCGGGATCGGGGCGCCGTAAAGCCAGGGCAGGCGGCGACCCCAACGGCTGCGCGTGCGGTCGGTGAGTTCGCCGATCACGGGATCGACGAAGGCATCGGCGATCAGCGCAACCATGATGGCAAAGCCCACGATGCCGGGATCGAGTCCGATCACCTGATTGTAAAACAGCATCAGGAAGGTCGAAAAACCGTTGTCCTTGACACCATAGGCGATGCTGCCGAGCCCGTGCGTGGCCTTCAGCCAGACGGGCAGCGTTTCGGCTTTCGGCGCACCGGCGCCGACTCGGCTCACGCGGCGGCTCCGGCTTTCGCCGCTTCCTCCATCGCCAGCAGGGCGTCGAACATGCCCGGCGTTTGCTTGTCCCACGCATGGCGCTGCCCGATCGTCAGCCCGCCGTCGACGAGCAGGTGCGTGCCCGTCATGAACGAGCTTTCCTCGCTCGCGAGATAGGCGACCGCGTTCGCGATATCCTCGGGCTGGCCGCCGCGCGCAACGGGCTGGGCGTTCGCGCTCATCTCGGCGATCACCGCATT
The DNA here is from genome assembly GCA_023424275.1 of Pseudomonadota bacterium. Lineage (GTDB taxonomy): Bacteria > Pseudomonadota > Alphaproteobacteria > Sphingomonadales > Sphingomonadaceae > Sphingopyxis. The sequence continues at coordinate 4,979 of JAFAED010000075.1, forward strand.
CGCCTGCGTTTTGAACTCGCCGGGTACGTCGAGCGAGGCGGTGAAGATATTGGTGTTGATGAAGCCGGGGCAGATGGCGTTCACGCGGATGCCATATTGCGCCAAATCGGTGGCCGCGACCTTGCTGAGGTGCAGCACGCCGGCCTTGGCGACCGCATAGGCGATCGGCGAATAGCCCGCGCCGAGCG
>JAFAED010000115.1 GCA_023424275.1 Pseudomonadota bacterium
CACGCGCGGCGTCGATCCCGGCCTTGGCGATTTCCCAACCCTTGTCGATCTGGCCGGCGTTGAGATAGCTGTCCATCAACATGGGCGCGAGCCCGGATTCGGTCGAACCGCCGGCCTTTGCCGCTTCGAGCCGCTGGATCGCCTTGGGATAGTCCTTTGCGCCATAAGCGAAGTTGCCCGAATAGAAATTATACACGCCGATATTTTCGGCGGGGGTCTTTCCGCTTTCGAGCATTGCGTCGAGGCCCTGTGCCTGCGCAGCTTGGTCCTTGTTCATGATGCCAAGTTGAAGCTGGTAGAAGCCGACGAGATATTTATCGTCGGGGGTGGTCGCCGATGCCTGGCCTTCGGCAAGTGCCGTCTGCATCGCGGCGGCATCCTTGGCCTTCTGTGCGTCTTCCAGCTTTTTCGCAGCAGGAATGAAGCCCTTGCTGACCGAAATCCCGCCGCCCTTGGGCGCGTCTTCTTTCTTCTTCTTTTCCTTCTTCGGCTTGTCCTGTGCAGCAGCCGGGGTGGTAATCGTCATCAGCGCGCAACCCAATACTGCGGCCATCGCCGTCATGGGCATCGAGCGGAAACGGGTGAACATCGAAATCTCTCCTCTGAGTCGGTCGCCTCGCCCCACGCGCACAGACGCACGCACCAACGCGCAAAGGGGCTCGGCCGCGCGTCCTTAACGCGGCTAAACCCGTCGCGTTGCCAAGGCAAGACGGCCAATATCGATATTTATTTGGAGCAACGCGGCTGAACGGGAATTGAACCCGGTCCGTCGGTCAGATCGAGTCGATCGCTTCGCCGATCTGTCGCAGTACTGCGGGGTCTCCGGGTGCCCCGGCCATCGCATGTTCGGCAAGCTCGATCAGCGTAATGATCCCGAAGGTCGCGGCGAGCCCCTTCAGGCGAAGCGCCGCAACCTCCCAATTGGCGTCGCAACGCGCCCGTCGCATCAAATCTGCCAAGTCGCGTGCACTTCCCGTAAACGCACTGCGCAGGTCCAGCGCCGCCGCCTGATCGTCGCCGATCGCGGAGCTGAGGTATCTGTCGAGGGGGCCGCTATCGAACGACATTCCACAGCTTTGCCCGACCGTGGTTAAGTTTCCGTTTCAAGACGGCCATTTGATGCTAAGATGGCCGGATGACGGGGGAAAAGAAAATCGTCGGATTGTGGCGGGATTCCGCAGCAAACCCGGAAGCAGGCAATAGCGTGCCGGCGGATGCTGCCGCTATGGAGACGGCGGCCGCTCCCAATGTGGAAGCGCCTCCCGAGCGGGATTGGCTTGATATGTCTTCGCTGCACGACGCAGAGGAAAGCATCGCGGACGAGGAAGCGCCCCCCGAATCCTCCCCATGGCGCGATCGTGCCGCCCCGGCCCTACTGATCTTGCTCGCGCTCGGCTGGACCGGATTTGCGCTGGCCGTCGCAACCGACGGTTTTGTACGCAGCCCCGCGCTCGCCGAATGGCCGACGCTGCTTGCGACGATTGCCATGCCGCTGACCTTGTTCGCTGTGCTGTGGATGGTCCTGCTGCGGTCGGGCCGGTCGGAACAGACACGCTTCGCGCGCGTCGCCGCCGCGCTGCGCGCAGAAAATATGGCGCTCAACCAGTCGATGCACTCGTTGGGGCTGCATCTCGCGGACGCGCAGAAGCAACTGGGCGACCAGGCAAAAATCGTCCAGCAACTCGGGCTCGACGCCGTCATCCGGCTTAACGAAAGCAGCGACAAGCTTGCCAGTAATGCATCGGTGATCGCAAACGCGCACGACCAGCTCGCCCGCTCAGGCGATGTCGCGATGCAGCGAATGGATGGTCTGCTAGCAGGTTTGCCGCGGATCGACGATGTCGCGCAGCGGCTGGCGGTCAATTTCCGCGAAGCGGGGCTGGTCGCACACCAGCAGGGCGCCAATCTCGAAGCCCGGCTGGCGGCGCTCGGCGAAGAAGCGGCCAAAGCGGCGCAAACGGGCGAAGCATCGACCGCAAGCATCCTCGAGGCGATCGTCGCGCTACAGGAACAGACGAAGGAAACCGAATCGGACCTGCTCGCGGCATCGGCGCAGGTGACCGACGCCCATGACCTTACCCTCGCAAAGATGACCCAGGTCGCTGCAACGGCACGCGATGACATGGCATCTACCGTCACCGCGATGGCGGGCCAGATGGAAACCAGCTGGCGTCAGTTCCGCGAAGGCGTCGACGACGCCGGTACGCTGATGAATGCAAAGCTCGCGGTCGCCCGCGATGCCGGCGCAGCGCTGGGCGATCAGCTTTCCGCCCATGCCGACGCCAGCGATGCGCTCGCTTCGCGTATTACGGCGCATGTCGACGACGTCCGTCAGCAGCTTGAAGTGCTCGATGTCAGCGTGAGCGCCAGCACCGGGGTCATTGGCCGTGCGATCGACGACACCAAGGCGCAGCTCGGGGCTTTCATGCAGGAAGTGCAGAGCGGCAATGCGTCGGCGCATCAACTGATCACGCACGCTGAATCGCTGTTGCTGGCGCTCGACGCCGTGACGCGCGAACTCGACGAAACACTGCCGCATGCGCTCGATCGAATCGCGTCGCATGGCAAGGCGACGCAGACATCGCTGTCGCAACTCCGCCCGCTCCTCGATGCATCGGAATTGGTCGCCCAGTCGACGATGTCACACGTCAATGCCGTCCAGGCGACGCTCAAGTCGAACGAAGAGCAAATGGCGGGGCATGCGACCAGCCAGCAGGCGCTCGTCGACCGCATCAACGGCTCGCTCGCCGACGCCGAGACCGCGCTCGCCAAATTGCGCGACGGCGCCGACGAATTTACCGAGCAGGGCGGCGCGCGCATGATCGCGACGCTCGGCGAGGTTCGCGCCACGGCCGATTCGGCGGCCGACGAAGCGCGATTGACGCTCGAAAAA
>JAFAED010000117.1 GCA_023424275.1 Pseudomonadota bacterium
ACGTCGCATTCGGTCGTCCACGCCTCGGGCACGAGGATCAGCTTCGCGGTCGGCGCGTCGCGGCCGGCGCGGCACAGCGCCTCGAACACCGCGTCGAGCGCGGCGGTGTCGGATGCGCCCGCCGGGATCACCGGCTTGATATCTTCCGAATGCTCGCCGAACGCGAGGCTCGCCATCTTGATCTCGTGGCTCTTCATCCAGTTCTTGTTGCCGCGGATCGTGTTGATCTCACCATTATGCGCGAGGCAGCGGAACGGCTGCGCCAGCCACCATTGCGGGAAGGTGTTCGTCGAATAGCGCTGGTGGAAGATCGCAACCCGGCTCTCGAACAGCTTGTTCGTGAGGTCGGGGAAGAAGTCCGCAAGGCTCTCGGCAAGGAACAGGCCCTTGTAGATGATCGAGCGCGCCGACAGGCTGCAGATATAGAAATCGGCGATCTGCGCCGCGATCACCTTTTTCTCGATCCGGCGGCGGACGAGATAGAGCTGCTTTTCGAACTCAGCGACCGACTGTTCGTCGGGCAGGGGCCCCGCGATCATGATCTGCTCGATCTCGGGGCGCGTGCGCTGCGCCTTGTCGCCGATCACCGAGACGTCGACGGGCACCTGGCGCCAGCCATAGATGGTAAAGCCCGCGTCGATGATCTCGGCCTCGACGATCGTGCGGCATTCCTCCTGCGCGCCCAGATCGGTGCGCGGCAGGAAGACCATGCCGACGGCGAGGCGGTTCGGGCGCACCTTGTGCCCCGATGCGGCGATCGCATCGTCGAAGAAACGGACCGGCAGGTCGACATGGATACCCGCCCCATCCCCGGTCTTGCCGTCGGCGTCGACCGCGCCGCGGTGCCAGACGGCACGCAGCGCTTCGATCGCCGCTTCGACGACGCGGCGCGACGGCTTGCCGTCGGTCGCCGCGACCATGCCGACGCCGCAGGCATCGGATTCCAGGTCGGGGCGATACATGCCTTCGGCTTCGAGCCGCGCGTGATCGGGGGTGGGGTATTGGGTCATCATTGTCGTTCCTGACGGGGTTTAGTCGGGCAGCTTCTTGCGCGCGTTTTCAGCCGCTTCGTCGGCGGCCTGCTGCGCGGCGAGCGAAGCGTTTTCGTAAGCGGTTTCGAGATCCTCGACGCGCTTCAGGTCGGCGGCCGACCAGTTGCTGCGGTCATAGGCGGGGTCCACAACCGCGTCGGCGGCGGCATCGGCAGCATAGGCTGCCGCATCTGCGGCGTCGGCCGCAGCGTCGGTCGCCGCATCGACGGCATAATCGTCGGCCGCTTCGACGGCGACCGCATCGGTCGCCTCGACGCTGTCGGTTTTCCACATGTCGCGCTGTTCCTTCAGCACCTTCACGTCGACCTTCATCAGCTTGGCGAGCGAGGCCAGCTCCTTGTCGCTGAAATCCGAAAGCTGCTTTTCCTTCGGCAGATCCTTCATGTCCTTGTCGATCTGCGGCGCGCGGTCGATGAACTTGGTGATCAGCGGCGGAACCGCTTTGATGATCGCCAGCATCACTTCGGGGTCGGCCTGCAACGCCATCCATTCATTGGCGTAGAGCGTGCCGGTGGGCGTCGCGAGGAAGCCGTTGAGATCGGTGAGCTGCGCCGCGGTGAACTTGCGCGCATAGGCTTTCGACATGCCCTCGCGCATCGGCGGCTCCATGTCGCCCAGCACTTCGCTGATCAGCGGTTTGATCACCCGGGTGATCTGGTCCTCGCGCTCCTTGCGGTGCGGGTCGAACATGTCGGCGACCTTGGTCTTCGTCGCTTCGTCGAGCGCGGCGATCTTCTCGCTTTCGACGCCGGTCTTGATCGACAGCATCAGGTCCGACTGGCCGCCGAACTCGCCCATGATCGTCTTGAACATCTTGCCGTACAGATTGTCGATCATCTTTTCGAGGCTGCCGGCGGGGATCAGCGCGCTCATCGTCTTTTGGGCGAGCGTCAGGCGCGCCGGTTCGATCGGCGGCAGGTTGCCGGTGTCGAACATCTTCTCGATCAGCGCGATCGCTTCATCCATTTCCTTCTGCATCTTGGCCTTCTGCTCTGCGGCATAGGCTTCGCTGTCGAACGGCGTGGACGTCTCTTCCTCGACCTGCGGTGGCTCGGCCACGACTTCGGCGACGGGCGCTTCCTTCGGCGCGGCATGGGCGGTGGCACCCAAGGGGAGCATCGCGGCGGCACCGGCAAGCAGGATCGATTGGAACGACGGCATCATGAATTTTCCTTCCCTGTTGGTCATGCTGCCTTCTTTTCGCTTTTGGCTTTCGCTTTCAACCACTTTGCCATCTGGTCGCTGACATCGCGCCCGTCGCGGATGCCCCAGACGACCAGGCTGGCGCCGCGGACGATGTCGCCGGCGGCAAAAACGCCGGGCAGGCTGGTCATCATCGTCTGGTGATCGACGCGCAGCGTACCCCAGCGGGTGACGCTGAGATCGGGCGATCCGAACAGGTGCGGCAGTTCCTCGGGATCGAAACCCAGCGCCTTGATCACCATGTCGGCGGGCACGTCGAACTTGCGGCCGGGATCTGCCTCGGGGCTGCGGCGGCCGCTCGCGTCGGGCGCGCCGAGGCGCATGCCGGCGACCGCGACTTCCTTGACATGTTTATCGGCGGTGAAGCTTTCGGGGGCCGAGAGCCAGACGAATTCGACGCCTTCCTCCTCGGCATTGGCAACTTCGCGCTGCGACCCCGGCATATTCTCGCGGTCGCGGCGATAGAGGCATTTCACCGACTTCGCGCCCTGCCGCACCGCGGTGCGGACGCAGTCCATCGCGGTGTCGCCGCCGCCGATGACGACGACATGCTTGCCCTTGGCATCGAGGCGGCCGTCATCGAACGCGGGCACATCATCGCCAAAGCTCTTGCGGTTCGACGCGATCAGATAGTCGAGCGCCGCGATCACGCCGTCGGCGCCGTTGCCGGGTACATTGATCTCGCGCGCCTTGTAGACGCCGGTCGCGATCAGGATGGCGTCATGCTTTTGCCGCAGCGCGTCGAGCGTCGCATCTTCGCCGACCGCAAAGCCGAGGTGGAAATGGATGCCGCCGTCGACCAGCCGGTCGACGCGGCGCATCACGACATCCTTTTCCAGCTTGAAGCCGGGGATGCCATAGGTCAGCAGCCCGCCGGCGCGGTCGTGCCGGTCATAGACATGGACCTCGTGCCCCGCGGCGCGGAGATATTCGGCGGCGGTCAGCCCTGCGGGCCCCGCGCCGATCACGCCGACCGACTGGCCGGTTGCCGCGCCGACGTGCAGCGGTTCGACCCAGCCTTCGGCCCAGGCGGTGTCGGTGATATATTTTTCGACGCTGCCGATCGTCACCGCGCCGTGGCCCGAAAATTCGATCACGCAATTGCCTTCGCAGAGGCGATCCTGCGGGCAGATGCGGCCGCAGATCTCGGGCATCGTCGAGGTGGCGTTGCTGAGCTCATAGGCTTCGCGCAGGCGTCCTTCGGCGGTCAGGCGCAGCCAGTCGGGGATATGATTGTGCAGGGGGCAGTGCACCGAGCAATAGGGTACGCCGCACTGCGAGCAGCGCGCCGCCTGTGCGTCGGCGTCGGGCGCCGCGTAGCGCTCGGCGATCTCGCGGAAGTCGCGCGCGCGTTCTTCGGCGGAGCGCTTGTCCGGGTAGGATTGTTCACGCCCCACAAACTGGAGCATGCGTTCGGAAGCCATGCAGTATCCCCTTCGTTGAAGGGCGAAATGCATGGCTCGAAAAGCCGAGTCACGGGCGAAATGCGAGTTAGGACAGCTCTGCTAACCTAAATTAGAGGGTGAATTTGCCTCAAAATCGGTTTGCGCAATTATCTTTCGTCAATTAATACCGTTTCGGACCTATCTCATGCCAAGCC
>JAFAED010000252.1 GCA_023424275.1 Pseudomonadota bacterium
GGATAGGCGGCGCCCATCTCGGCGGTCAGCGACGGCAGCAGCCGGTACATCAGCGGGTCCTTCGCCCCCAGCAGATGCGCATGGCGCATCGCGCGGCGCATGATCCGGCGCAGCACATAACCGCGGCCCTCGTTCGACGGCAGCACGCCGTCGGCGACGAGAAAGCTCGATGCGCGAAGATGGTCGGCGATGACGCGGTGGCTGGCCTGCGTTGCCCCCTCGGCCGGAACGCCGGTCAGGTCGACCGACGCGGCGATCAGCGCCTGGAACGTGTCGGTGTCATAATTGTCGTGGACGCCCTGCAGGACGGCGGCGACGCGCTCCAGCCCCATGCCGGTGTCGATGCTGGGGCGCGGCAGGTCGACGCGGTCGCCGGGACCGCGCTGGTCGTACTGCATGAAGACGAGATTCCAGATCTCGACGAATCGGTCGCCATCTTCTTGCGGAGAACCCGGGGGGCCGCCCCAGATATGATCGCCATGGTCATAGAAGATTTCGCTGCACGGACCGCACGGCCCCGTGTCGCCCATCGACCAGAAATTGTCGTTGGTCGCGATGCGGATAATCCGCTCTTCGGGCAGGCCGGCGATCTTCTTCCACAGGCCGAACGCCTCGTCGTCGGTGTGATAGACGGTGACGGTCAGCTTCTCGGGCGCAAGGCCCCAGACCTTGGTGACCAACGTCCACGCATGGTGAATCGCCTGTTCCTTGAAATAGTCGCCGAAGGAGAAATTCCCCAGCATTTCAAAGAAGGTGTGGTGGCGCGCCGTGAAACCGACATTGTCGAGGTCATTGTGCTTGCCGCCCGCGCGCACGCACTTCTGCGACGACGCCGCGGTGCTGTACGGGCGCGTTTCCAGCCCGGTGAAGACATTCTTGAACGGCACCATGCCCGCGTTGACGAACATCAGCGTCGGGTCGTTGTACGGCACCAGCGGCGCCGAAGGCTCGATATGATGCCCGGCGCCCCCGAAATAGTCGAGGAACGAGCGGCGAATGTCGTTGGTCGATGTCATGCGCGCGATCTAGTGCGGTATGCGGCGTTTCTCAAGCGCGATGCTTGCGATCGCGCCTGTCGGCTAGCGTCGGCAGAGGCGGTCGAGTTCCTCGTCGCTCATGCCTTCCTCATCGATCAGCGCTTGCGAGATGTACCGCACGTCATATTGCGCGACCTGATATTTGCCGTCGCTGACGCGGTACAGGAGGACGCCGCCGCACGTCCCGGCAATTCCCGGGTGCGAACTGATCACCGCGAAATAGGCATAGGCGCCCGGATAGCTTGCGTCCTGCGGATTGACGAGCCAGCCGTCCAGCCGGGCCGTAAAACTGCCCGTGCCCGTTTGATGCATTTTCGCTTCGCGGCTGAACCGGTTCATTTCTTCGGTCGTCGTTTCGAGCTGCGGGTCCATCATCGCCGCCAGCGCCCGCCCGTTACCCGCGTCGAGATTGGTGAGAAAGCGCGCCACATATTGCGTCGCGGCGGCCGTTTCGGCAGCGCTCGCCTTCCAGTCCGCCGGCAGCGGCTTGTACGGATCGGTGGCGGGATCGAAACAGGAAAAGGCCTGGCGGAAATCCTTGATCACCGTGACGCCGCGATCGATATCGATCTCATTATCGAAAAAATAACGCCCGAACCGGACGCTGAGCCGCCCGCATCGTTCGGCCGCAAGCAACTTTATCCGCTCGACGACCGGCGTATATTGATTTTCGTCGATCAGCGGAACCGTTGCGGCATAGCCGCGGCCCGGCACCGCCTCGATCTTGATTTCAGGTGTAGCCGGTGCGGCTGCCAGCAAGGCAGCCACCAATATCGTCGCCATAATCATTCCCCACCTCTACGCAGTGCCCCCCGGCTCCGCGTTCTGCACCGCGATTCAGTCGCGCTATCCCTGCGCAGGCGCGCGACGACAGACAAGCCCAAATTTCGATTGGGATCAAAAGGCTGTCGCAATCCCCTTACCCAGATAGCAGGGCAGTTGCTGCAGAACGTCGACCTTGGGCACGCCGTCCTCGATCAGGTCGGCCGGAACTTCGGACGTGTCGGTGCGCACGACCGTCCAGCCATCGGCGGGGGTTGCGCGGTGAACGACGACATAGCCGCAGTCCATCGTCCCGTCCTTGCGGTCGCCGCGGAAGTCAAAGGCGGCATATAGCCCCGCCGGCTGGCCCGCGGGGTCGGTATACCAGCTCAACCGAAGCACCCGGATCGTCCCGTCGGCCCACAGGGTCGGACGCTTGCGCAGGTTCATTTCCCATTCGAGCCGCGGGCTCGATGCCTGGAGCGAAAGGCGGAGCATCGCGTAGGCCGCATCATAATCGCGCCGTTCGAGCGCCAGCGTATATTCGGCGAACCGGTCGACGGCGCCCTCTTCATCGGACGGCGACGGCTGGAACCGGCTGCCGTCGGGGACGATGACTTCGCGCTCGACCTCGGGCGCCAGCGCCGGAGGCGCGGCAAGCGCGGCCGGGACACCGAAAAGAAAGGCCGCGGCGAGCACCAAGATCGGGCCGCGACCCCGCCGGTCAATAGCCATAATAGGCGCCACCCTTTTCGCGGGCGCGGCGCCATGCCGGACGATCGTGGCACGCATTCACAAAGGCAGCGAGTTTGGGATAGCGGGGCGCCATGCCCTGCATGATGGCGATCTCGGCGGGGAAGCTCAGCATGATATCAGCGGCCGAAAGGCTGTCACCGATGAAGTGACCATTCTCCCCGACCCGGCTTTCCATATAGGCGAAGTGCGAATCGAGCTGCTGCGAAATGCGCGGCTCTATCGGCGCTGCCGCTTCGCCGAGGCGCGCGGTGTAGATCCGCAGCAGGATCGGCGTCATCGCCGATCCTTCGGCGAAGTGCAGCCATTCGAGGTGGCTGGTATGATCGTCGGTGCCGCGCTCGGGTACCAGATGCCCGCCCCCGTGCCGCTCGCACAGATATTCGGTGATCGCACCCGATTCCGTCACGACGCGAGCATTGTCCTCGATCACGGGCGACTTGCCGAGCGGATGGACGGCGATGAGTTCGGGCGGCGCAAGGTTGGTTACCGGATCGCGGTCGTAAAATTTGATCTCGTACGGCGCGCCGATTTCCTCGAGCAGCCACAAGATGCGCTGCGACCGGCTGTTGTTGAGATGGTGGACGATCAGGCTCATGACTTGCTCCTTGGAAATTCAGGTCGGATACGGACCATTGCGGTCGATCAGCGCCGCGAGCTCGCGCACCAGCTTGGCGCCGATTATGGCGGTGA
>JAFAED010000256.1 GCA_023424275.1 Pseudomonadota bacterium
TATATTCGCGGTCCGAATGGATCGCGCCGCCGCGCACGCCGAGGGTATCGACGACGGAAAGGCCATGCGCGGCGAGATTGTTGCCGTCGCATGCGCCGCCGGTCGCCTGCCAGGCGATGTCGAGATCGAGCGCCGCGCCGCAGTCGCGGACAAGGTCGAACAGGCGTTTCTGGTGCGCATCCATCGGTTTGGGCGGACGCTGGATGCCGCCGTGCAATGCGATTTCGACATCGTGACGCGCGGCGATTTCGTCGACAAGCCGGTTCAGCGTACCGAGCAGCCAGGGCTGATCCGCCGGATCGGCAAGCCGGACGTTAAAGCGCAGCACCGCGCGGTCGGGCACGATATTCTCGGGACCGCCGCCGTCGATCCGCGCGGGGCTCGCGGTGAGATCGGGCCGCGCGTCAGTCAGCGCGGCGATGCGCCCTGCAAGTTCGGCTGCTGCGACGATCGCATTGCGGCCATCGAACGGATTGCGTCCGGCGTGGGCCGCCCGGCCGGTGATCGCGGCGGCAAAATTGGCGCAACCCTTGCGCGCGCCGGCGAGCATGCCTTCGGGCGTCGCCGAGGGTTCGTAAGCCAAGCCGACCGTGCAACGCTGCGCGACTTCGGCGAGCAAGGGCGCGGACCCCACCGACGAGACTTCTTCGTCGGCGTTGACGATGATCTCTATCCCAAGACGGTCGGCGAGCGAGGTTTGCGACAGCGCTTCGATCGCGGCCAGCATCACGACGATGCCGCCTTTCATGTCGGCAACGCCGGGCCCGCACACCGTCTTGTCGTCGATCCATGTGTGGCGCTGAAAGGGATGATCGACGCCGAACACCGTATCCATATGCCCGACGAGCAGCACGCGGTTCGCAGCGCCCGGGGCGTCGCGACGGAAATGAAGGTTGCGGCCATGCTGCACCGGCTGGAGGTCGCCGCGCGCATCGGGATAGGCGAAGGGCGCCGGGTCGCGCAGCGTGACCGATCCGCGAAGCCGGTCCATCTCGCTGCCGACCAGCTCCGCCATATCGCCCAGCCCCGCGAGATTGAAGCTCCCCGAATTGACCGCCGACCAGGCGAGCGTGCGTTCGAGCAGCACCGGACCGAGCGTATCGATCCAGGCGAGGGCTTCGGCTTCGTCTCGGCTGATGTCGGTGATCGTCATGGGTAACGTCTGCGCGCCCCTCGCTGTCACGGTGCTGTCAGGCAATGGTTCGCAGGAACAGGTCGAGCGCGATGTTGCGGCCGCACAGCACCACCGCGACCTTGCGCCCGCGGTAGTTTTCGGCCTGTTGGACAAGTCCTGCGAAGGCAACACCCGCCGCGCCCTCGATCATCCAGCGCTCGGTCTCGGCGATACGCTTCATCGCGGCCGCGATCTCGGCTTCGTCGACGACGATCCGCGTGTCGATGACCTTCTGGCATACGGGGAAGGTGATCGAACCCGGCTCGATCGCGCCGAGCGTGCCGTCGGACAGGGTGGGGAATTCCTGCGTCGGCACGATCTCGCCCGCCTCCAGCGCGCGCAACATGCACGGCGAGGCCTCAGGCCAGACGCCGACGACCTCGATCCCGGGGCGCAGCGCATGGAGCGCTGTGCCCGCGCCGCCCATCAGCCCGCCCGCGCCGACTGCGATGAACACCGCGTCGAGATCGGGGTCCTGCTCGGCGAGTTCGATGCCGATCGTGCCCTGACCCGCCATCACCGCCGGATCGTTATAGGGCGAAATATAAGTGCGGCCCTGTTCCTCGCCGCCGCGCCGCGCCGCGAGCTCGGCGTCACCTGCCGGCCCGTCGATCACCACGACTTCGGCGCCCAGCGCCTTGATGCCGTCGACTTTCATCTGCAGCGCGTCATTGCCGACATAAACGGTCACCGGAACCCCGGCGAGCTTGCCGGCGCGCGCGACCGCCATGCCGTGATTGCCGGTCGAGGCGGTCAGCACGCCGCGGCGGCGCGCGTCGTCGTCCAGCGTGCGGACCTTGTTTGTCGCGCCGCGGATTTTGAACGACCCGGTCGGCTGCTGGAAATCGAGCTTGAGCGATACGTCGCAGCCGAGCAGCTTCGACAGCACCGGGCTGGGTTCCAGCGGCGTGACCGCAACCTGCGGACGGATCGCGGCGTGCGCCTCGCGGATCTGATCGAAAAAGGGGTCCATGCTGCGCTCCATCGTTCAACTGCGTGATGGCCCACCTGCCTGTTTCCGCCCAGATGGGCCATCCCTCCTTGGAGGGGTCAGTTGGCGCAGCGGCTCCGCGCGAATAATTCGGCGAGCGAACCGACGCGCAGCTTGCGGAAAATCTGCTTGCGATGATCCTTGACCGTGTGGCGGCTGATGCCGAGCCGCAGTGCGATCGCTTCGCTCGAGCAACCCGCGACCATCAACTCATAGACCTCGCATTCGCGCGCCGACAGATGTTCGTGCACGGGGGCAGGGCGCGAAAAGCGGCCGTGCCGTTCGAAAGCAGCGGTTACCGGTCCCGACAGCGCGCCCAGCGCCTGCAAGTAGTCGGACGAAAGCGCAGCGCGCGCGCGTTCGCGATAGAAGCTGAGTTCGACGACGCCGCCCCACGCCGCGACATAGAGCCCGATTTCCTCGCAACGTTCGGGCCAGCCCAGCGTGCGGAAACCCATTTCCTCTTCCGACGTCCAGACCAGATAGCGGTCCGAGCGACTGCCGCCGTCGAGCGCGAAATCGCTTGCACGCACCGCGCCCAGCTTGGGGACGGGATGGACCATCGGGCTCATTCCATGTGTGTGATGGACATAATTGGCGAGGCCCTCGCCAAAACCCGCGGGAGCGAAACCGTCGAACAGCAGTTCGGCACGGGTACCGGCGCGGTGGAGTACGGCGGCCGCAAGGTCGAAGCCGATCGCCATGCGCAGGCTCTCGGCGGTGGCCGCCATAAAGCCATCTTCGCCGATCGCGCCGATCATGTCGGTCAGTGCGGATTGCATCGTCACGGCCTCATCCCTCCAGGGGGGGATGGACTATCGCGCGAAAGCTGACACGAACTTGTCGCGTAACAGCAGGAAGGATGCCATGCGGATCGTCGAATTGCCCGAGATACTGGACGCGCTGGACGAGGCGGCGGCGCTTGCCGCGGTCGAGGACGGGTTTCGCCGCCTCCATCGCGGCGGCGTGCAACTCGCCGAGGTCGCGCACCTCAATTTTGCCGAGCCGCCGGGCGATTGCCATGTAAAGGGTGGCCATATCGTCGGTGACGATGTCTTCGTCTTCAAGTTCGCGACGAGTTTCTATCGCAATCCCGAACAGGGACTGTCTTCGAGCAACGGCTGCATGATGGTCGTGAGCGCGAAGACCGGCGAGCAGCTTGCGATGCTCAAGGATCAGGGCGTACTCACCGACACGCGCACGGCGATGGCTGGCGCGCTCGCCGCGCGTGCGATCGTGCGGCCGGGGTCGAAGGCGCTGGGTGTCGTGGGGACAGGCATCC